>NZ_LZXX01000094.1:326-42432 GCF_001729305.1 Burkholderia sp. A2
ACCGAGCCCTGCATCGTCCAGAAATGCGGATCGGCGAGCGGAATGTCGACCGCCTGCAGCCGCACCGCATGATCCATTTGCCGCCAGTCGGTCGCGATCATGTTGGTCGCGGTCGGGATCCCCGTCGCGCGGCGGAATTCGGCCATCACCTCGCGGCCCGAATAGCCGCCTTCCGGCCCGCACGGATCTTCCGCGTACGCGAGCAGGTGGCCTTGCCCGCGGCACAGTGCGACGGCCTCGTCGAGCGACCACGCGCCGTTCGGGTCGAGCGTCGTGCGCGCGTCGGGAAAGCGCGCCTTGATCGCCGCGATCGCCTCCATCTCGTCGGCGCCGGCCATCACGCCACCCTTCAGCTTGAAATCGGCGAAACCGTAGCGTTCGACCGCGGCTTCGGCCTGTCGCGCGATCGCGGCCGGCGTCAGCGCCGTCTCGTTGCGTAGCCGGAACCAGGCATCCGATGCGTGAGCGTCGTCGCGATACGGCAAATCGGTGCGACGTCGGTCGCCGAGATAGAACAGGTACGCGAGCATCGGTACCGCATCGCGCTGCTGGCCTTCGCCGAGCAGCGCCGCGACCGGCACGTCGAGGTGCTGGCCGAGCAGGTCGAGCAGCGCGGCTTCGATCGCCGTGATCACGTTGTCGAGCCGCAGGTTGATTTCATGTGGCTGGCGCAGCACGGCCGCCTCGCCGGCAGACGTCACTTCATGGCGGATCGTGCGGCCGGCACCGGCGCCCGCGCCGGACAGCGCCGCGCGCACCGCGTTGAGCGTCGCCTGGTAGCGCCCGATCGACTGGCCGACCACGAGATCCGTCATGCGTTCGAGCGCCTGGCGGATGCCTTCGCCGCCCGGCACTTCGCCGACGCCCGTGTGCCCGCTGCTGTCGTCGAGGATCACGAGGTTGCGCGTGAAGTACGGCGCGTGCGCGCCGCACAGGTTGAGCAGCATGCTGTCGCGGCCGGCGACGGGAATCACCTGCATGCGCGTGACGCGCGGGGTGCCGGCACGGCTGGGTTCGGACATCGGTTCGCTCCTGGTTCCGGTGGCGTGCGGGCCGCCGGACGCGCCGGCGCGGCCCGCGCCGTTCATTGAAGCTCGACGCGGCGGATCTCGCCGACGACGAACAGGTAGCAGATCACGGCGACGAGCGCATGCGCGACGACATAGACGAGCGCGCCGTTGAACGAGCCGCTGCGGTCGACGATATAGCCGATCGCGATCGGCGTCGTGATGCTGGAAAGATTGCCGCACGTGTTGAGCAGCGCGCCGCTCAGGCCGGCGATCTGGCGCGGCGCGGTGTCGGCGTTGACGGCCCAGCCGAGCGCGCCGAGCCCCTTGCCGAAGAACGACAGCGCCATGAACAGCACGACGAGCACGTGCGAATCCGTGTAGTTGCAGACGATCATCGACATCGACAGCAGCATGCCGATCACGATCGGCACCTTGCGCGCGACCGACAGCGACCGGCCCTGCTTGAGCAGCGCATCGGACACGACGCCGCCGAGAATTCCGCCGAGGAACCCGCACACGGCCGGGATCGACGCGACGAGCCCCGCGTTGAGGATCGACATCCCGCGCGCCTGCACGAGATAGACGGGAAACCACGTGATGAAGAAGTAGGTGAGCGCGTTGATGCAGTACTGCGCGACGTACACGCCGACCAGCATCCGGTTTCTCAGCAGCGCCTTCACGTGACGCATCGACGGGCCGTCGGCGCGTGCGCCCGTCGCCTGATCGATGTTGACGAGCGCACCGCCTTCGGCGAGGTAGTCGAGTTCAGCGCGGTTGATGGTCGGGTGCGCCTTCGGGTCGTACATCGTGCGGTTCCACACCAGCACGAACGCGAAGCCGAGCACGCCCATCACCGCGAACACCGACTGCCAGCCGAACGCGTGCACGAGCCAGCCCATCAGCGGCGCGAACACGACGGTCGCCGCGTATTGCGCGGCGTTGAAGATCGCCGACGCGGTGCCGCGTTCGGCGGCCGGGAACCACGCGGACACGATCCGGCTGTTGGCCGGGAACGACGGCGCCTCGGCCGCGCCGACCAGGAAGCGCAGCCCGAACAGCAGCGCGAACGCCGCCGCGCCGCCGAAGAAGCCGATCCCGCCCTGCAGCAGCGTGAACAGCGACCAGAAGAAGATGCTGAATGCGTAGACGATCCGCGACCCGAAGCGGTCGAGCAGCCAGCCACCCGGCAATTGCGCGATCACGTACGACCAGCCGAACGCGGAAAAGATGAAGCCCATCTGCACGTGGCTCAGGTGCAGCGCGCGGGCGAGGCTCGGGCCCGCGATCGCGATCGCCGCGCGATCCGCATAGTTGATCGTCGTGACCGCGAACAGCACGGCCAGCACCAGCCAGCGCACGCGGGTGCGCCGGGCCGTTGCCGACGCGGACGCCGGCAATGCGTGAAGCGGATTCATGACCTGTCTCCTCCGAAGGGCGGAAGGCGCCGTCGTGCGGCAGGCGCGTCGGGTGCGCGCGTAATGTGTGGATGCCGCCGGCGGAGGCCGGGCACCGGACGCCGAGGCGGGCAGGGCGTCCGGGCCATTCTGTCATGTCGGTATTTGCGCTTTCATGCCAATTGCTGACTTGATCGATTCAGCATTTGAATCGATCGATGAAGGGCGCGGTCACGCGCGCGCGTCGTCCGCGCCGCTGCCGTGATGGCGCGCCACGTGCTGCGCGAGAAACTCGACGGCGGCGCGTACGCCGGGCAACTGGCCGCGCCGGTGCGGCATCAGCAGCGTCGTCGTGACGGTGCCGGCGCGCCAACCGGGCAGCACGCGCACGAGCGCGCCGGACGCGAGCCCGGTATCGGCGATCCAGTCGGGCAGGCACGCGAGGCCAAGGCCGGCGGCCGCCGCCTGCAGCAACAGCGTCGATTCGTCGGCCTGCAGCCGCAGGCGCGGCGTCACGTCGACGGTATCGCCGCCGCGCTGCAGCCGCCATGGCTGCGTGCCCGGGTGGAGCCCGTCATGCTGCGCGAGATCGGCCGGCGTGTCGGGCGTGCCGGCCCGCGCGAGATAGGCCGGCGCTGCCACGACGACGATCGGCGACGCCGCGAGCGGCCGTTGCACGAGCGCGGAATCGGGCAGCGGCGCGAAATGGCTGCGCACCGCGATGTCGAAGCCTTCCTGCGCGATGTCGACGAGGCGGTCGCTCGCATGGATCTGCAGCAGCAGCTTCGGATGCGCGATCGCCAGCGCCGGCAGGCACGGCGCGAGGATGTGCTGCGCGACCGGCACCGAGCTCGTGATCCGCACGACGCCGGCCGGCTCGGCGGTTTGCCGCAGCACCGCGTCGCGCGCGCTGTCGGCCTCGATCACGGCCGCGCGCGCATGCTCGAAGAATTCGGCGCCGACCGGCGTGAGCCGGAAGCTGCGCGACGTGCGATGCACGAGCCGCGCGCCGAGCGTGCGCTCGAGTTCGGCCACGCGCTTGCTGACCGTCGATTTCGGCAGGTCGAGCCGGCGCGCGGCCGCCGACATGCTGCCGGCATCCACCGCCTGCACGAACAGGTAGAGATCGTTCAGATTCACTTCCAGCGTCCATATGGAGAAACGACGGGTTTCGATTTTATCGGCTACTGCGCCATCGTTCGCCGTGGGAGCATGACTGCTCGTTCAACTTCCGCGGAATTCCCCGATGTCTCCGATCCTTCTCTACGGTATTCCCGCCGGCTGCTCGTTCGGCTCGATCGTCGCGCTCGAATGGACCGGCCGCCCGTACCGGCTGTCGCGCATCACGATGCCGGGCGCCGTGACGAGCGACGCCTTCGTCGCACTGAACCCCGTCGCCGAGACGCCGGCGTTCGTCACCGCGGCCGGCGACGTGCTGACCGAAAGCATCGCGATCCTCGGCCATATCGGCGCGCAGGCGCTCGACAGCGGCCTCGCGTTTCGCCAGGGCAGCGCGGATTTCGACCGGCTGAACCGGATGCTGGCGTGGCTGAACACGACGTTCTTCAGCGCGTTCGGCGCGCTCTGGTACGTGTACGAACACGGCGCCGAAGGCAGCGAGAAGGCGGCGCTGCAGGCGTACGGCCGCGGCAAGGTGCTGAAGGCGCACCGGCAGCTCGAAGCGCTGCTCGAGCGTGGCGAAGGGCCGTGGCTGCTGGGCGCACGGCGCACGCTGGCCGACGCGTACTTCACGGGAATCGCGCGCTGGGCCGACTATCACGCGGTGTTCGAGCGCGATGCGTTCCCGCGCGTCGCCGCGCTGCGCGCGCGGCTCGCCGACGATGCCGGTGTGCAGTTCGCGCACGCGATCGAGGAGAACCTGCCGCCGCCGGCGTCGTCGGCGTTCGAAGGGCATGTGTCGCTCGACGACGCGCTGGCCAGCGCGCGCGGCATCGTGGCGCCGGCGCGGGCGATCTGATCGGCCACCGCGGTCGCCCCCGCAGGATGGAATTCGGTAACGACGATTTTTTTACCCGGATAATATTGACATTCAATTAATACCCGGATAAAAATAGCGCCATTCCGATTCCAGCCCGCGGGCGACCACGATGACCTCTTCCACGCTCCTTCCTTCTTACACGGCCTTCGACGGCCATCGGCGGCTCGCGTCGGGCCCGCTTGCGACGGTCGCGCTCGCGGTCCGGCAGGCGGCCGGCGACGCGACGCCCGGCACGATCCTGATCTTCAACGACGCGACGGGCCGCTCGATCGACCTCGACCTGCGCGGCACGGCGGACGACATCCGCGCGCGCTATGCGGCGCCGTCGGGCGACGCATCCGGCGGCGCCGGCGAGCCGGCAGGTGCAGGCGCAGGCGCAGGCGAACAGCGCGGCCGAGGCCGGCCGAAGCTCGGCGTGGTGTCGCGCGAGGTCACGCTGCTGCCGCGTCACTGGGAATGGCTCGGCGCGCAGCCGGGCGGCGCGTCGGTCGCGCTGCGCAAGCTCGTCGAGGACGCGCGACGCACGCATGCGGCAGCCGACCGGCACCGCGACGCGCAGGCGCGCGCGTACCACTTCATGTCGGCGATGGCGGGCGACCTGCCCGGTTTCGAGGAAGCCGCGCGGGCGCTGTATGCGAACGATCCGGCGCGGCTGGCCGAGCTGATCGCCGGCTGGCCGGACGACGTGCGCGATCATGCGCTCGCGCTGGCGCGCGGCGACCTGCCGCCGGCCGCCGACGACTGCTGACGGAGCGCCGACGCGATGACCGTATTCGACCTGAACCGCGGCGCGCTCGCGCCGGTCGCCGACGAAGTCGACCTCGTCGACCTGCGCGTGACGGGCGCCATTCCGCGCGAACTCGACGGCGCGTTGCTGCGCAACGGCCCGAACCCGCCGGGCGGCCGCTTCGAAGGCAACGACGTGCTGTCGTGGTGGCCGGAGGCCGCGATGCTGCATGCGATCGCGTTCGACGGCGGCCGCGCGGCCGGCTACCGGAACCGCTGGGCGCGCACGCGGCGCTGGGCTGCCGTCCACGCACCGGGGCAAGTGCCGCATCTTCCCGACACCAATCCGAACGTGAACGTGCTGCAGCATGCGGGCGAACTGCTCGCGCTGGCCGAGGGCGGCGCGCCGCTCGCGATCACCGCCGCGCTCGATTCGTTCGGCGTGCCGGCGCGGCACGCGGGCTTCGACGGAGCGATGACCGCGCATCCGAAGGTCGACCCGGTAACCGGCGAGCTGATCCTGTTCCGCGCGGACTGGCGCGCACCGTGGCTGCGCTACGGCGTCGCGGATGCGCACGGCGTGCCGCGCGTCGATCTCGAGATCGAGCTGGGCGCGCCGTCGATGATGCACGACCTCGCGATCACCGAAACCCGCAGCCTGCTGCTCGATCTGAACGTCGGCTACGACTTCTCGCTGCTGAAGCAGGGCCACCGGATGCCGCTGCGCTGGCACGACGACCGGCCCGCGCGCATCGGCGTGCTGCCGCGCCACGGCGGCGACGTGCGCTGGTTCGGCGTCGAGCCGTGCTTCATCCAGCACGTCGTGAACGCGTACGACTGCGACGCGTCGTGCATCGTGCTCGATGCGGTGCGCTATCCGTCGTTCCTGCGGCTCGACGCGCGCACGGGCCGCTTCGCCGACAACCCGGTCGGCGAGCTGTGGCGTTACGTGATCGACACCGCGAACGGCCTGATCGACGAAGGGCCGCTCGCCGAAGGCGGCATCGAGCTGCCGCGCATCAACGAAAGCCGGACCGGGCGCCGCTATCGCTATCTGTATGCGGCCGAGCAGCCGAATAACGCGGAAATGCGCGGCGTGATGCGCTTCGACCATGTGCGCGGCACGACGATGCACTACGTGGTGCCGGCCGGCGACCAGAACGGCGAGCCGGTGTTCGTGCCGCGCCCGGGCGGCGCGGACGAGGACGACGGCTGGCTGCTCGTGATGGTCTACCGCGCGGCGACGGATACGAGCGACGTCGTGATCCTCGATGCGCGCGCGATCGACGCGGGGCCGGTCGCGACCGTGCACCTGCCGCGCCGCGTGCCGGCCGGGTTCCACGGCGCGTGGGTGCCGCGCGAACGTTGAACGTGTGCGTCGGCGGTGCGCGTCACTGCGCGCGCAGCGCGTCGACGATTTTCAGCCGCGCGGCGCGCATCGCCGGCAGGAACCCGCCGACGAGCCCCATCACGAGCGAGAACAGGAGCGTCTTCACGACGATCGCGGGCGTCAGCACGAAGCGGAACGACAGGTCCGAGAAGGTCTGGAAGTTGGTCGTCGAGAACGACGCGAACTGCATCAGCGACGCGCACGCGAGCCCCGCGACGCCGCCGACGAAGCCGAGCAGCAGCGCCTCCAGCAGGAATGCGGCGAGCACGTTGGTGCGCTTGAAGCCGAGCGCGCGCAACGTGCCGATCTCGGCCACGCGGTTCGCGACCGACGCATACATCGTGATCATCGCGCCGATCATCGCGGCGATCGAGAAGATCGTCGACAGCGTGATGCCGAGGATGTTGATGAACGTCGACAGCGCCTTCGACTGGTCGCCGTAGAAGGTCTGCTCGCGCTTCGCCTCGTCGGTCAGCCGCGGGTCGACGTCGATGTCGGCCTTGAAGCGCGCGAATCCGTCGGCGCTCGGGATGCGCAGCACCATCGACGAATAGCTGGTGCGGCGGAACGACTGCATCAGCTGGTCGACGTCGCCCCAGATCTCCGAATCGAAGCCGCTGCCGCCCGCGTCGAAGATGCCGACGATGGTCCAGTCGCGCTGCGCGAAGTGCAGGCTGTCGCCGAGCTGCGTGCCGCTGAAGCCTTTCGCGATCGCGCTGCCGACGACGATCTCCGACGAGCCGGGTGCGAACGGGCGGCCGGCCACGAGCTTCACGTGCGGCCGCAGCGCGAGGCCGGCCGGCGACACGCCGCGGATCACGACGTTCGACGGCTTGCCGGTCGACGTTTTGACGAGCGAGATCAGCACCACGGCCTCCTTCGACACGAGCGGCCGTCCGTCCGGGCCGAGCGCGACGGCCGGGTGCATCTCGAGCGCGTTGGCCTGCTGATGGTCGATCGAACTCTGGATCTCGGTCTCGGCGCCCTTGCGGATAACCACCGCGTTGTCGGGTTCGCCGGTCGACACGAGCGTTTTCGTGAGGCCCGCATCGAGCATCTGCACCGTCGCGAACACGAAGATCACGAGCGCCATCCCGCCGGCGGTGAGCGCGGTGGTGAGGCGCCGGGTCCACAGATTGCGTGCGATGTAGGTGAGCGGGATCGCCATGCGCGTCTTACCCGATCGCCCGCAGGCCTTCGACCACGCGCACGCGCGCGGCCTGCCACGCCGGCACGAGCGCGGCCGCGAGGCCGACCGCGACCGAACACGCGGCCTGCAGCACGACGGTTTCGGTCGACACCTTGAATACCGGGAAGATGCCGCCCGCCGCCTGCTTGAACAGGCTCGCGGCGGGCGGCGTCGCGAGAATCCCGAGCCCGCCGCCGATCACCGCGATCACGACCGATTCGCCGAACACGATCAGCGCGAGGAACCCGGGGCCGAAGCCGAGCGCCTTCAGCGTCGCGTATTCGGCCGTGCGTTCGCGCGCGCTCATCGCCATCGCGTTGGCCATCACGGCCATGATGATCAGGATCACCACGTACGACACGAGGCGGATCGCCGCGATGATCTGGTTCGACATCGCGACGAAGCCGAGCTGGAACGCCTGCTCGGTCTCGGTCAGCGTTTCGGCGAGCGAGTTCTTGAATACCGCGTCGACGTTGCGCGCGATCGACGCGCCATCGTCGGGGTTCGCGACGCCGAGCACGAACACGCCGACCTGGTCGGCCTGCTTCGGCGTGCGCTTGCGCACCGTCTCGTTCAGGTAATCCCAGTGGAACACCAGTTGACGCGTGATCGTCGAATCGTCGCGGCCGTCGAGGATCCCGCGCACGACGAAGTCCCACGTGCCCGGGTAGATCGTGCCCTTCAGCGGAATCACGTCGCCGACCTTGAAGCCGAACTGCGTCGCGAGCTGGCGGCCGACGAGGCAGCCGCGGCGGTCGCGGTCGTAGTCGGCGCGCTGCTGTGCCGGCAGGATGAATTCCGGATACAGGTCGAGATAGTTCTCCGACACCGCGAAGCTCGCGAAGAAGTTCTTCGGGTCGCGGTAGATGCCGCCGAACCAGTTCGAGCGGACCACGGCCGTCACGCCGTCGACGCCGCGAATGCGGTTCTCGTAGCTGACCGGCAGCGGAAACACCAGCGAGATCGCGTTGCGCGTGACGAGCCGCCCGCTGGACGCGGCCGCCGCGCCCGCGTACCACGCGTCGACGACAGTGTGCAGCAACCCGAACGCGAGCACGGCGATCGTGAGCCCGAGCACGGTCAGCAGCGTGCGCAGCCGGTGCCGCAGCGCGTTGCGGGCGATCAGCTTCAGCACGTACACGGCGCGCGCCCCCGCTGCCGGTCAGCCGGCGTGCCCATCGATCAGTTCCCCTTTTTCCAGATGGACGAGCGAGCGCGCGGCGCCGGCCGCGTGCGCGTCGTGCGTCACCATGATGATCGTCTTGCCGAGCTCGGCGTTCATCCGCTGCAGCATCGCGAGCACGTCGGTGGCCGATGCGCGGTCGAGGTCGCCGGTCGGCTCGTCGGCGACGATCAGTACCGGATCGGTGATCAGCGCGCGCGCGATCGCGACGCGCTGCTGCTGGCCGCCCGACAGCTCGGACGGGTAGTGGCTCGTGCGATCGCCGAGATTCACCATGTCGAGCACGAGCTCGACGCGTTCGCGTCGCTCGCGGCGCGACAGGTGCGTGAGCATCAGCGGCAGCTCGACATTCTCGAACGCGGTGAGCACGGGCATCAGGTTGTAGAACTGGAAGATGAAGCCGACGTTCGCCGCGCGCCATTCGGCCAGTTGCGCCTCGGCGAGTTGCGAGATGTCGAGGCCGCCGACGCGCAGCTCGCCGCTGTCGGGCCGGTCGATGCCGGCCACGAGGTTCAGCAGCGTGCTCTTGCCGGAGCCCGACGGCCCCATCAGCGCGACGAAGTCGCCTTCGCCGATGTCGAGCGTGATGTCGGTCAGCACGGGCACGACCTGGTTGCCGCGCCGGTACGACTTCGCGACGTGGCTGAGCTCGACGAGGGGCGGCCGGGCGTCGTTCACGCGCGCTACTTCTTCGCGACGGCCACTTTCGCGCCGTCCTTCAGCTTCGCGCCCGGCGCGAGCACGACCGTGTCGCCGGCTTTCACGCCGCGCACCGCGACGAGCTCGCCGATCCGCGCGCCCTTCGTCACGGCCACCGCATGCACGGCGTCGTCCTTCACGACGAACACGACCGGCCGGCCGTCGCGCTCGACCACCGCGCTCGCCTGCACGGCCGTCACCGGCTGCCGGTCCTGCGGCGACGCGGGCTTCGACAGGAACGCGATCTTCGCGCTCATGTCGGGCAGCACGCGCTCGTCGCGGTCGACGAAGCGCACCTTCACGAGCACGGTGGCCTTCGAGCGGTCGACGGTCGGCACGATGCGCGACACGCGGCCGGCGAAGCGCATGTCGGGCAGCGCGTCGAGCTGGATCTCGCACGGCTGCTCGGCGCGGATCTTCGCGATGTTCGATTCGGCGACGTCGGCCTCGACCTCGAGCGTCTCCATGTCGGCGATCGTCACGACCGCGCCCTTGCTGTCCGACGCGGACGAGAACGGCGTGATGTTGTCGCCGACGTTCGCGTGCTTCGCGAGCACGATGCCGTCGAACGGCGCGCGGATCACCGTCTGGTCGACCGCCACCTGCGCGGCCTGCGCGTTCGCTTCGGCCGACGCGATCGCGGCCTGGTCGCTGTTGAGCGTCGCGCGCGCCTTGTTCACGCGCGCCGTGTCGGTGTCGAGCTGCGCGGCCGGTACCGCGCCCTTCGGCGCGAGCGCGGCGGTGCGGCGCAGCGCGATTTCGGCGTCCTTCAGTTCGGCCTGCGCGACGCCGAGGTTCGCGCGGGACACCTGCACCTGCGCGCGCGCCTGGGCGAGCGACGCCTGCACGTCGCTGCTTTCGAGCCGCGCGATGATCTCGTCCTGCTTCACGCGCGTGCCTTCGAGCACGCCGAGCCACTCGACGCGCCCCTGGCCCTTCGACGCGACCGCGGCCTTGCGCTGCGGCACGACATAGCCGGTCGCATTGAGCTGCGTGTCGTTCTGGTACGGGTAGGCGGACGTGACGGACGTGGTGTCGACGGTCGGCCGGCCGGTGAGCGCGAGGCCGGCGACGATCGCGATGACGACGAGCGCGGCGGCGACCGCATAGCGCGCCCAGCGACGCCGGCGTGGCGCCGGGGCGATCGGACGCCGGTCGATTTTCAGTTTGTCCAGATTGTGATCGGGCAATTTGAGCGCCTCGAGACGGCGGCGGTCGTGCGACCGGCCGCGACCCGGTTTCCGGGGAAAGGGACGGATGGACGCCAGTATAAGCGTCGCTCCGGCGCCGCGCGAGCCGGTTTGCGGCGCCGCGCGGCGGCGGCCGACGCGGCCGCCCCCCCGGGGAAACCCGAGGATGCAGGCAACGTGTCAACTTGCGGCGAACGCGGTGCGTTATGGAACGAGTGCGCCAGGTTTTGTCGCGACGGAACGGCGAAAGCCGGCCTCGCGGCCTGGGGCTCCGGTGCGAATGCCTCGCATCTCTCATTACCGGTACGTTTGATTTTTTCTCCGCTAAAGGAAGAACAATGAAGAAGACGCTCGCTTCGATCATCGCCGCAGCATTCGCTCTCGCATCGGTTTCGGCATTCGCACAGGCGTCCGCGCCGGCAGCCGACACGTCGGCCGCCGCTTCGGCACCGGCCAAGAAGGATCACAGCAAGCCGAAGCACCAGCTGAAGCACCACGGTTCGAAGAAGGGCCAGGCGAAGGCGGCAGCCGCATCGGCAGCCGGCACGAACGACGCAGGCACGCAGAACTAAGCGGCTCGCGGCCACGGCCGGCGTTGCCGGTCATCGGTCGGCCAACCCCGCATGCTCCGGCATGCGGGGTTTTGTTTTTTCTGGCGCCGGTGCGCACCGCGCCCGGCCGGCGGCAGGCGCTGCAGCGCGCCGGCATCTGTGTTTAACTCGCGGCTTCACGGAGCGAAGGAGCGGGACATGGATCTCGGGTTTATCGGGCTGGGCGAAATGGGGCAGGCGATCGCGACGAACCTGCTGAAGGCGGGCCACACGGTGCGGGTCTGGAACCGGTCGCGCGAGCGGGCCGAGCCGCTCGCGGCATTCGGCGCGCGGATCGTCGACACGCCGGCCGACGCGTTTCGCGGCGATGCGGTGTTCTCGATGCTCGGCGACGATGCGGCCGCGCGCGCGGTGTTCGACGACGCGCTGCTGGCCCAGGCGCCGCGCGGGCTGATCCACGTGAACATGGCGACGGTGTCGGTCGCGCTCGCCGAATCGCTCGCGCACGCGCATGCGTCGCGCGGCATCGACTATGTCGCCGCGCCGGTGATGGGGCGGCCCGACGTCGCGGCCGCCGCGCGCCTGACGATCATGGCCGGCGGCCCGGCCGAGGCGATCGACCGCGTGCAGCCGCTGTTCGATGCGATCGGCCAGAAGACCTGGCGGTTCGGCTCGCTGCCGCAGCATGCGAACGTCGCCAAGATCGCCGCGAACTTCACGCTCGCGTCGGCGATCGAGACGCTCGGCGAGGCGTCCGCGCTGCTCGGCGCGCACGGCGTCGCGATGCGCGATTTCCTCGACGTGATCACCAGCAGCGTGTTTCCGGGGCCCGTCTACGAAGGCTACGGCGCGATGATCGCCGAGCGGCGCTACGAGCCCGCGCGCTTCAAGGCGCGGCTCGGGCTGAAGGACGTCCGGCTCGCGCTGGAGGCGGGCGACGCGACGTCGGTGCCGCTGCCGGTGGCGAGCGTCGTGCGCGACAGCCTGCTCGACGCGCTCGCGCACGGCGGCGGCGACCAGGATTTCGCGGTGCTCGGCGAGGCCGCGCTGCGCCGCGCCGGCCGCTGACGCGCCAGAAGCGCGCTGCGCACGGCATAATCGACAGTCCGTTTTCCCTACATTTATTTCAGGCAGAGGCAGTCATGAACTTGCATACGTGGTGGCTTTTCGTGGCGACGGTGTTCGTCGTGTCGGCGATTCCGGGCCCGAACATGCTGCTCGTGATGACGCACGGCGCGCGCCACGGGCTGCGGCGCTCGTCCGCGACGATGGCCGGCTGCCTGAGCGCGCTGGTGCTGATGCTCGCGGTTTCCGCGGCCGGGCTCGGCGCGGTGCTCGAGGCATGGCCGGCGACGTTCGATGCGTTGCGCTTCGCGGGCGCGGCCTACCTGATCTATCTCGGCGTGAAGGCGTGGCGCGCACGGGTGGACGACGCGCCGGCGGCCGACGTCGATGCGGTGTCGCAAGCGGCATCGGCATCGGCATCGCGCGTCGCACTGTTCCGCAACGGCTTCCTGGTCGCGGGCAGCAACCCGAAGGCGATCCTGTTCGCGGCCGCGCTGCTGCCGCAGTTCATCAACGCGGCCGAGCCGACGCTGCCGCAGTTCGGCATCCTCGTCGTCACGTTCGCGGTGATCGAGGTGAGCTGGTATCTCGTCTACGCGTCGTTCGGCACGCGCATCGGCGCCACGCTGAAGAGCCAGAGCGTCGCGAAGGTGTTCAACCGGCTGACGGGCGGGCTGTTCGTCGGCTTCGGCGCGATGATGGCGCTGGTCCGGCACTGATTCCCGGCCGACCCCGGCGTACCGAACGCCCCGTCCCTCGCGAGAGGGCGGGGCGTTCGGCTTTTGGGCGCCGCTTCACCGGTGCGTGCTCACGCACGCGGCCGATCCAGCGCCGCCGCGCCGGCCCCGCGTCCGGTCGCCAGCCCGAACACGGCTGCCGCGCCGGCGAACGCGAGCCCGACACCACACACCGCGCTCCAGCCGCCCCATGCCCACGCGCTGCCCGCGAGCGCCGCGCCGAGCGCGCCGCCGACGAAGAACAGCCCGACGAACAGCCCGTTCAGGCGTCCGCGCGCGGCCGGGTTCAGCAGGTTGATCGCGCGGCGACCGATCGTCTGGTCGACGATCACGCCCGCATCGAGCAGCGCCGCGCCGCCGGCCAGCAGCGCGAGCGCGACGCCGCGATGCGCGTGCGTATCGAAATCGAACCAGCCTGCGCCGGCGACGCCGAGCACGACGAGCGCCGCGAGCATCGTGCCGTGCGCGAGCCGCTGCGCGGTCGGGCCGTGGCCGCGGTCGCCCGCGCGGCCGGCGAGCGGCGTGACGATCGCGCCGCTCGCGCCGGCGAACGCGAACAGCGCGATGCCGTGCAGATCGAGCGCGAACGGCGGCTGTGCGAGCCGCAGCCCGACGGCGGTCCAGAACGCGCTGAACGCGGCCATCGCGAGCGCGGCCGACAGCGCATGCCGGCGCAGCACCGGCTCGGCGGCAAGCAGGCGTCCCATCGACGCGAGCAACGCGCGGTAGCTGGCCGTGATCGACGGCGTGCGCGCCGGCAGGCGCAGCGCGAGCACGACGGCGATCGCCGCGTTCGCGAGCGCGGCCAGCAGATAGAACGCGCGCCAGCCGGCCGATCCCGCGATCAGGCTCGCGAGCGGCCGCGACAACAGGATCCCGAGCATCAGCCCGCTCGTCACGTTGCCCACCGCGCGGCCGCGCTGCGCGTCGGGCGCCATCGACGCGGCCATCGGCACGAGCATCTGGATCACGCTCGACGCCGCGCCGGCCACCAGCGTCGCAAGCAGGAACACGGTCCCCGACCGCGTGAAGGCGGGCAGCGCGAGCGCGGCCGCGCAGACGGCGAGCGTCGCGACGATCAGGCGGCGGTTCTCGAGCAGGTCGACCAGCGGCACGAGCAACGCGAGCCCGGCCGCGTAGCCGAACTGCGGCAGCATCGCGACGAGGCCGGCGAGGCCGGGCGGCAGGTGCAGGTCCGCGCTGATCGGGCCGGTCAACGGCTGCGCGGCGAACAGGTCCATCACGATCACGCCGACCGTCGCGGCGAAGAACAGCGTCATGCCGGTGCTCAGTGCGGGCGGCGCGGCGACGGACGGAGAAGCAGGTGCGGAGCAACGATGGGCAGGGCAGTTCATTGCAAACCAGTGGGAGGTCGAAGGAACTCCCATCGTAGGTGCCCGATGTTTATGCGACAATTGAAATATGTCTAACATGATTATGCGAGTTTGTTTTGAATACGCGTGATCTCCAGGCGTTCGTCGCGGTCGTCGACAGCGGGTCGATGGTCGCCGCGGCCGCGAAGCTCCACCTGACGCAGCCGGGCCTGACGCGGCGCGTGCAGAACCTCGAAACGCTGCTCGGCGTGCCGTTGCTCGAACGGCAGAGCAAGCCGCTGAAGCCGACCGCCGCCGGGCGCGACGTCTACGCGCTCGCGCGCAACGTGCTTGGCGCGGTCGACGAGCTGTTGGCGGCGGGCACACCGGACAGCGAGCCGTCGGGCGAGCTGCGCATCGGCGTGCCGCCGTTTCTGTCCGAACTGGCGCTGGAGCGGCCGGTCGACCGGCTGCGCGACGCGTTTCCGCGCCTCACGCTGCGCGTGACGGCCGGCTGGTCGCCCGCGCTGGTGCAGGGCATCGAGCGCGGCGCGCTCGACGTCGCGACCGTGATGGTGCCCGCGAGCGCGGCGCTGCCCGACGCGCTGACGGCGACGCTGCTCGCCACGCAGCCGACGGTGCTCGTCGCCGCGCGCGATTTTCCGCTGCCCGACGGCCCGCTGTCGCTCGACACGCTGTCGGGCTTTCCATGGGTGCTGAGCCAGGACGGCTGCGGGATGCGTTCGGCGCTGAGCCGTGCGCTCGGCGCGGCCGGGTTGCCGTTCGACGTCGCGGTCGAGGCATTCGGCTCGGAACTGCAGTTGTCGCTCGTCGCGCGCGGTGCCGGCATCGGCATCGCGCCGCCGAACGCGCTGGCGCGCAGCGCGCATCGCGATGCGCTGAGGGTGGTGGAAACGGCGGGGCTGGAAACGCGGATCAACGTATGGATCGTGCACGGCACGTTGCCGGGCCGCCTGATGCGGCCGGTCGCGCTGCTGCGCGACGCGCTGGGCGAAGTGCTCGACGGGGAGAATGAAAAGGGGTCGGGCGCCGTCACGACGGGCTAGAGGCCGCGTTCGAGGGAAAATCCTTATTTTCTCTACGGAAATGTTGCATTGCGGAAACTGATTCGCTATGATTGCACCTGTCTCCTCCATGTCTCCTCTGATATGGATTCAGCCCGCCGATCAGGCGGGCTTTTTTTTGCCTGCGATTGTGTCGCGGCATGCCATTCGCCGGCGGTCGCCGCGCTCAGAACTTGTACGTCATCCCGACGTAGCTGATGATCGGGTCTGCCTTCAGGTCCGATTTCGATTCGGCGAGCACCGAGCCGTCCGCCGCCTTGATCGTCACCGTCGACGTCGTCTTCAGCGGGATGTAGGTCACCGACGCGACCAGCCCGAAGTGTTCCGTCATGTTGTATTGCAGGCCCGCGTTGAACACCGGCTGCCACGACGACGACGCCTTCGCCTCCACCGAGGTCGTGCCCGGCTTGCCCGCGCCCGCCGCGAGGATCGCGCCGAGGTTGTCCTGCGTCTGCTTGATGAAGTTCGTGTTGAGCTGCAGGTCGCTGAACCAGTTGTACGACACGCCGAGGCCGAGGAACGGCCGGAACTTCGCGGTCGCCTGCCCGAAGTAGTACTGCAGGATCACCGCCGGGCTCCACTGCCGCACGCTCTTCACGATCGGATTGACCGAGGCCAGCCCGATGTTCTGCGTGCCGAGCGCGCCGGCCGGGCCCGGCGGCTTGATCGTGCCCTGGCCCGACACCTTGAACACCGGCGGCACGCCGGCCACCGACGTGACCGCGATGTGGTCGGTCAGGAAGTGGCTGACCGTCAGGCCCACCGTGTCGGCGCCGCTCGTGTGCAGCCCGGTGCCGGCCGACGTGAACGACGGCGGCAGCCGCAGCGGCGTGTTGATCGGCGTCGGCGCGACGTGGGTCGTCATCGGCGTGCTGCTCTGCTGCGGCATGATGTGGAACCAGCCCAGCGTGACGACGTTGCTGCCGGCGCTCTGCGCGTGCGCGGCGAGCGGCGCCACGGCGGCGGCGCCGGCCGCCGCGCAGAGAAGGGTTTTCTTCATCACGGCTTTCCCCTCCGCTTACTGGACGAATGCGCCGATCGTGAAATACGGCGTCGATCCCGCGTTGTCGAGGAAACCGAACACGCCACCCGAGAAGATGAACTTGCCGGTCGGCGACGTGCTGCCCGAACCCGTGTGGATCGTCGTGACCGTGCCCGGCACCTTCTGCGTGTAGTCGAGGTCGAGCACTCTCGTGAGCGACGCCTGCGACGGCTGGAACGGATCGAGCAGCGTGGCCTGCTTGTCGATCAGCGCGGTGGTCCGGTAATCGAACTGGCTGTCGACGCCGATGTATTCGCCGTTCTGCGAACCGGCCGCGACGGCCGTCTGCGGCGCGAGGATCGAGATGCTCGATTCGTCGTCGGCGGTCAGGCCCGGCACGCCGTTGCTGTCCGGCGTCGGGTTCGGGTTCGCGACCCCCGTGCGCACGAGGATCGGCACGAGCTGGTTGCGCAGCTTGCCGACGACCATGAAGCCCTTGCCCTGCGGCGTGGCCGACAGCGTCGGCTTCAGCTGGCTCGCGTAGTTGTTCGACTGGAACGCGCCGCTGCCATCGGCCGACTGCACGAAGTTCGTCCCCTGCTGCGTGCACGCGCCGCCGGCGAACTGGCCGGTCGTGTCGCACTTGGTCCACGTGCCGTCCGCGTTGATCGTCACCTTCGCGTCGATCGACGCCGGCCCGAATTTCTGCGACGGCACTTCGCCGAAGCCGATGTGGCTGTACGTGCCCGCGACCTTCGTGATGTCGGTTTCGATCGACGAGAAGCCGATGAACGGGTAGTACGGGAATTTCGTGTCGGGCACCGCGGCCTGGCCGAGCACGCCGTCGAACTGGATCTCCTTGCCGGGAATCGTGCCGCCCGCGACGCCGAAGCCGACGAAGATGCGCGCCGGACGCGACGCATCGAGGCTCGCGCCGTTCAGGCGAAATGCGCACTGGTTCAGCTTGTTGGTCGGCAGCAGCGTTTCCTGCGTGAGCGTGCCGCTGTCGACGGTGCCCGCGCGGGTCGGCGTGACGGTGCCGGTCTTTTGCGGCACCGCCGATTCGACATAGGTGACCTGCCAGGTCATCTTGGTCGTGTCGAGCTGGACTTTCGCGAGTTCGCCGCTGCCCGCGCCGCCCGTAAACACGGTGTTGTAGTCGAGCGAGGCGGGGCAAAGCCGCTCTTCGACGAGCGGCGGCGGGTTGTCGCTGCCGCCGCCGCAGGCGGAAAGAAGGGGGGCGGCAAAGGCCGCCGCCAGAACGAGGTTGCGCTTCATGTTGCTCCTCCAGATTTGTCTTGTGCGGCGGCCAGCTCCCTGTCGGCCGCTTCTGTTGGTCGTGCTCGTCTTGCTTGCGCCGTGCCGGGCGCCTTCGTGCCTTCCCTGCGTCACGCGGCGGCAGGCCGGCCGCCGCGTCCTCGATCGCTACTTGCTGATTTGCGCGCCCACGCCGAAGTACGGGGTCGACGACGTCGTCGCATTCGCCGACGTCGACGTGACACCGCCATTCACCGTGCCCTGGATCAGCGCCGCGTACAGCCCGCCCGTCGCGATCACCACGCCCGAGGCGGACGGGTAGCTCGCGCCGCTCGGCGGGGCGGTCTTCGCGTTCAGGAGGCCCGGCGTCGTCTGACCGTAGTCGAGCGTGAAGCCGTCTTCCTCGGCCTGCGTGGACGGATTGATGAACGACGCGTTGCCGCCGCGGATCAGCGCGGCCGTGTATTTGAAGTTCGAGTCCGCGCCCGCGTAGCCGCCGTCGATCGCGCCCGACGTGATCGCCGTCGCCGCACCGAGCACCGCGATGCCCGATTCGTCGTCGACCTGCGCATCGACGTGCAGCGGCGGCGTGCCGAGGTTCACGTTGCCCGTGCGCACGATCACCGGAACCGTCGCGCCGTTGAGCTGGCCGATCACCATGTGTGCGCTGGCCGACTTGCCGGTCGCGCCGACGATCGGCAGTTGCGTCTGCGGCAGCGTCTGCGGCGCCTTCGTGCTGTCGAAGTAGCCGCCCTTCGCGCTCGTTTTCCACGGATCGCCGGTCGTCTGGCAGCCGCCCGAGCCGCTCGACGTGCATGCGCCGTTCGCGTCGAACGTCTCGCTCGAGTTCGAGCCCTTCGTCGCGTAGTTGCCCGACGGCACGAGGTGGTAGAGCAGTGCGTTGTACGTGCCCGGCAGTTTCGACAAATCGGTCGTCGTGTTCGCGAAGCCGAGGAACGGATAGAAGTCGAAGTGACGGTTCGGCACCTGGCCCACGTTCTGAACGACGCCCGGGATGATCGTCAGCCCGTCGTACTGGATCGTCGCGCCGGGAATGCCGCCGCCCGCGACGCCCATCCCGACCAGCAGCATCGGCGGGTTCGCCTGGTTGAAGTCGGCGGCCGTCGAATAGGTCGAGCCGTCCGGCGCGGGGCCCGTGCCCGGCGTGAGGACGAACGCGCAGCGCGTCTGCTCGGCGGTCGGCAGCGTGCCGGTCGGCGGATGGATGACCTTGCCGGTGATGGTCGTGCCGACGCGGCTCGGCGTGACGGTGCCCGTCTTCAGTGGAATCGGCGATTCGAGCCACTTGAGCGTGTAGGTCATCGCGACCGCGTCGATGTTGACGCTGACGATCTCGCCGCTACCCGCGCCGCCGAGATACGTGCTCTTCACGATATCCGCGTTGGCCGGGCACAGTGCGCCGTTGATCGGCTGCGAAGGCGGCTGCCCTTGCGTGCCGCAGCTCGAGCCGGAACATTGGGGCGCGTTGATCGGCGCGAGCGCGCCGCCTGAGTCCCCCCCACCACATGCAACCAGGAAAGGGGCAATGGCAAAGGCCGTTGCCACCCCCTTCGATAAGGTGTGCGACATGCCGCTGTCTCCAATCGTTTAATTGTGCGAGCTAATGTCGCTGCCTGGGTTTTTGCTGTCAATTGATGAACCCGTCTAAAAAAGGCGATTGAAACGGGAGCTGCGAATTGAATGCTTGCCCAATAAGGAAAACGGTAAGAATTTAAACGCGGGACGGGCTGCCGAAAGCTGTCTCAGTGGGGGATGTGCGACGCTCGGCACGCTCTCTCGTAGCGCCTTCCGGCGTATGACGGGACGTTTAAATCGACGGTATCCGGTTTATCCCTATTCGGGATTGACTGGATCGGGAAGGGGCTGGATTAATCCGCTTGTAATCGCGCAATCGAAAGCTTGTAAATATTTGTAAATACGCGGGGTGGTGTTTTTATATATTGCCTGATACGGGCAAATAAAAAGCCGGCCAATGGCCGGCTTTGCATGGCATGCGATGTTGAATCAGCGTTTGAGGCCCGCGTCCTCGGCCGCGCCGATGTTGAGGTTCATGCACTGGATCGCGGCGCCCGACGCGCCCTTGCCGAGGTTGTCGAGGCGCGCGACCGTGACGAAGCGTTCCGCGTTGCCGAACACGAACAGGTCGACACGGTTCGTATCGTTGTTCGCCTGCACGTCGAAGAAGCCGCCGTCGAGGTTCGCGTCCGCATCGAACGGTGCGACGCGCACGAACGCTTCGTCCGCGTAGTACTCGGCGAACACGCGCTGCACGTCCTGCGGCGTCGCGCGCTTCGCGAGCTGCTCGGGCGTGAAGTAGGTCGTCACCGCGAGGCCCTTCAGGAACGGGCCGACGATCGGCGTGAAGATCGGCGCGTGCGCGAGGCCCGTGTGCGCGGCCATTTCCGGCAGGTGCTTGTGCGCGAGGCCGAGCGCGTACGGGCGCGGGCTCGCGAGCTTGCCGCCCGGCGCGGCGCTTTCGTATTCGGCGATCATCGACTTGCCGCCGCCGCTGTAGCCGGTGATCGAGTAGCTGTGCGCGGCGAACGTCGGCGCGACGATGCCCGCATCGACGAGCGGACGCATCGCGAGCACGAACGCCGACGCGTGGCAGCCGGGCACCGCGATGCGCTTCGACGTGCGAATCTTCTCGCGCTGCGCGCGGGTCAGCTCGGGCAGGCCGTAGGCCCAGTCGGCGCTGGTGCGGAACGCGGTGCTCGCGTCGATCAGCGTGGTGTCCGGGTTCTCGACGAGCGACGCGGATTCGCGCGACGCGACGTCCGGCAGGCACAGAAACGTGACGTCCGACGCGTTGATCAGGCGGCGGCGCTCGTCGACGTCCTTGCGCTTCGCTTCCTCGATGCGCAGGATCTCGATGTCGCTGCGTGCCGACAGGTATTCGAAGATCTTGAGGCCGGTCGTGCCTTCCTGGCCGTCGACAAAAACTTTGGTGCTCATTTCGCTCTCACTGAATGAAACGGGAGCCGCGGCGCCCTGAAACCGCCATTTTAAGACGTCATCCGGCGGCACTGCAGCGCGCGCGGCGAAAAAAGACGGCCGGCGGGCCGTCTTCATGTCCGTCTTTGTGTCCCTTTGACGCTCGCCGGTACGCGCGCGGGCCGGTGACGAGGCATGCTCAGCGGGCGCCGGCGTCCCAGCGGGCGGTCGCTTCGGCGACGCGCCGGCCGAATGCCTTGCCGGTCTCGAGGTCGCCCGGCAGCGGCCCCTCGTCGGGCGTCGCATCGGCCGGCGATTGCGCGAGCAGGCCCGTGGAGCCGCCGAGGTAGTTGATGTCGTTGCGCGTGGCCGCCTTCGAGTTCGCCGGCATCAGGCTCGTGCCGACCCACACCATCCCATGCTGCATTGCCAGCGTGACGAAGTATTGAATCGTCGAGAACTTGTCGCCGTTCATCGTCGCCGAGTTCGTGAAACCCGCGGCGATCTTGTCTTTCCATTTCTGCGTGAACCACGCTTTCGACGTGGCATCGGCGAATTGCTTGAACTGCGCCGACGGGCCGCCCATGTAGGTCGGCGCGCCGAAGACGATCGCGTCCGCCGCGTCGAGCGCGGCCCAGCCTGCGTCGTCGAGATCGCCGACGGCGATCAGGCGCACGTTCGCGCCGGCGTCCTGCGCGCCGGCGTGCACGGCTTCGGCCAGTTTCTGCGTGTGACCGTAGCCGCTGTGATAGACGATGACGATGTTCGACATGAAGCGTTCTCCGGAAAGGGACGGGAACGGCGGGCCGCCGGCTCGCCGCGTCACGCGTCGCCGGCAGGCGGCGCGACGGTCGCGCGGCACGGAATGCCGCGACCGGTGAGAACGAGTCTAGCAAGCCGAAATGACGAGACGACGTGTGCGTGCGGCGCACCGAAATTCGCGGCGGCCGGCAATCGCGGCGCCGCCGCCGGGCGGGACGCAGCGCGGCTACTGGCCGTAAGTGACCGTGAGTTGCGCGGTGCCGATCGCGAGCGTGCCGATCTCGTGCTCGAACATCGGCGCGGGGCGACCCTGCGAAATGCGCAGGTCGGTGCCTTTCAGCGCGTAGACGGTGACCACGTAGCGATGCGGCTTGCCGGGCGGCGGGCACGGGCCGCCGTAGCCGTCGATCCCGTAGTCGTTGCGCGCCTCGCTCGCGCCGATGCGGCGCAGGAAGCCGGATGCGCTCGCGTCGGCCGGCAGGCTCGTGACGGTCGCCGGAATGCCCGCGACGGCCCAGTGCCACCAGCCATGCCCGGGCGCATCGGGATCGAAGATCGTGACCGCGTAGCCGCGCGTGCCGGGCGGCGGGTTGCGCCATGCGAGTTGCGGCGAGCGGTTCGCGCCCTTGCAGTCGCCGCGGTCGAACACGTTCGCGGCCCGCACGCGGGCGCCGGGCGTCAGGTCGTCGCTCGTCACGGTGAACGGGCCTTCCGCATGCGCGGGCAGCGCCGCGAAAACGGCAGCGCACAGGAGGGCGGGGAGGCGGAACGCAGACGGGCGGCCCGATGGCGCAGGCGGAGTGATCCGGCGATCCACACGCATATGGCGCTTCTCCCGTCACGTGGGCCGGGCCGCGGCGCCCGGCATTGTTGGCGTTGTGTGTTGCCCGCGCCGCTGGGGGCGGCGATGGGTCAAGTCTAGCATTAGGGTTCGATGAGGGGTTCGATGAGCGACGCACACCGGCGCCCGCGATTGCGATCGGTCAGCGCGCCCGGTCGGCGGACGAAAAAAAGCCGCCTGCGATGAAGCAGGCGGCTTGTTCAGCCAGCGCGCCGGCACGCGTGCCGGCGTGGCGTCATTCCTTCGGGGCCGTCGCGCCGCCGTGCGCGGCCGACCATTCGGCCGGTGCGTGCAGGAATTTCTCGACTTCGTCGAGCGTCTTCGTCTCGAAGTAGCCCGACGCCTTCGCGACGCGCAGCACGTCCCACCACGTGGCGAGCGCGTGCAGGTCGACGTCGATGTCCTTCAGGACCGACACGCTTTCCTTGAAGATGTCGTAGTGGAACAGCACGAAGCAGTGGTTCACCGTCGCGCCCGCGGTGCGCAGCGCGTTGACGAAGTTGATCTTGCTGCGGCTGTCGGTCGTCAGGTCTTCCACCAGCAGCACGCGCGAGCCTTCCTCGAGATGGCCTTCGATCTGTGCGTTGCGGCCGAAACCCTTCGGCTTTTTGCGCACGTACTGCATCGGCACCATCATCCGGTCCGCGATCCATGCCGCGAACGGGATGCCGGCCGTCTCGCCGCCCGCCACCGCGTCGATCTGCTCGAAGCCGATGTCGCGCGTGATCGTCGTTTCCGCCATTTCCATCAGCGCACGGCGCACGCGCGGATACGAGATCAGCTTGCGGCAGTCGATATAGACGGGGCTTGCCCAGCCGGACGTGAAGATGAACGGTTTTTCGGCATTGAAGTGCACCGCCTGCACTTCGAGCAGGATTTTGGCGGTCGTATCCGAGATCGACTGACGATCGTAGCCTGTCATGGGCATTCCTTGGGTGATGAGCGAGGAGCGGGCGCGGGCCCGATGGCGCAGCAAGGGGAACCTGCCCGGAGGGCCGGGGCGCGATCGGCGGGCCAATCGCATCGCTGCGCGCGTAGCCCGCTATTTTACCCGATCCAGGCCGGTTTTCGGCGGAATTCGTGCGGTTCGGTGCGCGGCTCGCCACCGGCGAAACAAACGGGGCGCGACCAGTCCGACGCAGAGGCCGGGGATGCGGCGGTGCACCAACGGAGGTCATTTAGGGGGTGTACACTAGGCGGCCCTAAGAAATCGTTCAGTACTTTGTACTTTCCTCTTGCCATCCGCCAAGGTTCGATGGCGTGCCGATCCGGCGCGTCGCGGGCCGTCTCTCAGTCGACCATCCCCTCGATTCAAGCAGACGCGGCCGAAGGTGCTGTGTACTGAGTCGTCAATATTTCGCATGTCTCTCGCAGGTCAATCATGGACGAACAACTGAAGCAGGCCGCTCTCGCTTATCACCTGAACCCGAAACCCGGCAAGATTTCGGTCACCCCGACCAAGCCGCTGTCGAACCAGCTCGATCTGTCGCTCGCGTATTCGCCGGGCGTCGCCGCCGCGTGCGAGGCGATCCACGCCGATCCGCTCGACGCGCAGAAATACACGTCGCGCGGCAACCTCGTCGGCGTGATCACGAACGGCACGGCCGTGCTCGGCCTCGGCAACATCGGCCCGCTCGCCGCGAAGCCGGTGATGGAAGGCAAGGGCTGCCTCTTCAAGAAATTCGCGGGTATCGACGTGTTCGACATCGAACTGTCGGAGTCCGACCCCGACAAGCTCGTCGAGGCGATCGCGATGCTCGAGCCGACGCTCGGCGGCATCAACCTCGAGGACATCAAGGCGCCGGAATGCTTCTACATCGAGCAGAAGCTGCGCGAGCGCATGAAGATCCCCGTCTTTCACGACGACCAGCACGGCACCGCGATCATCGCGTCGGCCGCGATCCTGAACGGCCTGAAGGTCGTCGGCAAGAAGCTCGCCGACGTGAAGCTCGTGTGCTCGGGCGCCGGCGCGGCCGCGATCGCGTGTCTGGACCTGCTGGTGAACCTCGGCCTCACGAAGTCGAACATCCTCGTCGCCGATTCGAAGGGCGTGATCTACGAAGGGCGCGGCAACCTCGATCCGTCGAAGCAGCGCTATGCGGCGAACACCGACGCGCGCTCGCTCGCCGACGCGATCGTCGGCGCGGACGTGTTCCTCGGCTGTTCGAGCGCGGGCGTGCTGAAGCAGGACATGGTCAAGACGATGGGCGAGCGCCCGCTGATCCTGGCGCTCGCGAACCCGGAACCGGAAATCCGCCCGGAGGACGCGAAGGCCGTGCGCCCGGACGCGATCGTCGCGACCGGCCGTTCGGACTACCCGAACCAGGTCAACAACGTGCTGTGCTTCCCGTTCATCTTCCGCGGCGCGCTCGACGTCGGCGCGACGACGATCACGGAAGAAATGAAGCTCGCGTGCGTGCGCGCGATCGCCGAGCTGGCCCAGGAAACCGACCAGAGCGAGGAAGTCGCGAAGGCGTATGAAGGCCATTCGCTCGAGTTCGGGCCGGACTACCTGATTCCGAAGCCGTTCGATCCGCGCCTGATCATCAAGATCGCGCCGGCCGTCGCTCAGGCCGCGATGGATTCGGGCGTCGCCACGCGCCCGATCCAGGACATGGACGCGTACCGCGAGCAGCTCGGCGCGACCGTCTACCGCACCGGCATGGTGATGCGCCCGGTGTTCGCGACCGCGAAGCAGAAGGAGGCCCGCATCGTGTTCGCCGAAGGCGAGGACGAGCGCGTGCTGCGTGCCGCGCAGTTCGTGCTGCTGGAAAAGATCGCGAAGCCGATCATCATCGGCCGTCCGTCGGTCGTCGACATGCGCCTCGCGAAGATCGGCTCGAAGCTGAAGGCCGGCACCGATTTCGAAATCGTCGATCCGGAAGACGACGCGCGCTACCACCGCTACTGGCAGGCGTATCAGGAGATCGGCGCGCGCGACGGCGTGACGCCGGAAGTCGCGAAGGCCGCGATGCGCAAGTTCAACACGCTGATCGGCGCGATGCTCGTGCATCTGGGCGATGCGGACGGGATGATCTGCGGGATGATCGACACGTTCCACAGCCACCTGAAGTTCATCGAGCAGGTGCTGGGCCGCGCGAAGGGCGCCGAGCACTTCGCCGCGATGAACCTGCTGATGCTGCCGGGCCGCAACCTGTTCGTGTGCGACACGTACGTGAACGAGCTGCCGAGCGCCGACCAGCTCGCCGACATGACGATCCAGGCCGCGGCCGAGATCGAGCGCTTCGGCATCACGCCGAAGGCCGCGCTGCTGTCGAACTCGAACTTCGGCAGCGCGCCGTCGGCGTCGTCGCGCCGGATGGCCGAGGCCCGCAAGCTGATCGTCGAACGTGCGCCGAACCTCGAAGTCGACGGCGAAATGCACGGCGACGCGGCGCTGTCGGAACTGATCCGCAAGCAGGCGTTCCCGGGCACGACGCTGTCGGGCGAGGCGAACCTGCTGATCATGCCGAACGTCGAAGCGGCGAACATCGCGTACAACCTGCTGAAGATGGTCGGCGGCGAAGGCGTGACGGTCGGCCCGTTCCTGCTCGGCGCGGCCAAGCCGGTCCACATCCTGACGCCGGCCGCGACCGTGCGCCGGATCATCAACATGACGGCCGTTGCCGCCGCGAACGTGAACACGAAGTAAGTCCACGCTCGCGTGTGCCGCGCGTCACGCGCGGCGCAATGAAAAACGCCACGGAACCTGCGTTTCGTGGCGTTTTTTTTGCCTGAACCCGAAGGGGCGACGGCGGCGCGGGCAGCGCGTCCGGGGGAGGGCCGTCCGGACCGCGACCGCCCGCCGCGCCGCGCCGCGCGCCGTGACTTATGCGACCTGTTGATGCGACTGGCCGCCTGCCGGCGAACGCCACTTCGCGAGCAGCGTGTCCCACTTCTGCCGCACCGCGCGCAGATTGTTCTCCTTCACGTGGCCGTAGCCGCGAATGCCGTCCGGCAGCGCCGCGAGCTCGAGCGCGAGCGGCCGGTTGGCCGCGTTCAGCTTCGCCAGCACCTCGCCGATCAGCGCTTCGTATTCGCCGATCAGCGCGCGCTCGGTGCGGCGCTCCGCGGTGCGGCCGAACGGATCGAGCCCCGTGCCGCGCAGGAACTTCGCCTTCGCGAGCAGCCGGAACGCCGACATCATCCACGGGCCGTACGCCTTCTTCACGAGATGGCCGTGGGCGTCCGTCTTCGCGAACAGCGGGGGCGCGAGGTGGAATTTCAGCTTCCAGTCGCCTTCGAACTGCGCGGTCAGGCGCGCGAGGAACGCGGGATCGGACTGCAGCCGCGCGACCTCGTATTCGTCCTTGTACGCCATCAACTTGAACAGGTTGCGCGCGACCGCCTCGGTCAGCGGCTCCTGCACCGTGTCGCCGTCCGCCAGCGCGCGCTCGGCGGCGCGCACCTTGTCGACGAATGCCGCATAACGCGACGCGTACGCGGCGTTCTGGTACGCGGTGAGGAATTCCACGCGCTTCGCGATCAGCGCGTCGACCGCCTTCTTCGTATGCAGCGAGATCACCGTGGCGCCTTGCGCGGGGCGGGCGTCGCCGGCCGCGGCCTGCTTCACGCTGGCCAGGTCGTACGCGGCGCGGCGGCCCCAGTCGAACGCCGAGCGGTTCTTGTCGACCGACACCGCGTTCAGCTCGATCGCGCGTTCGAGCGACGCGAGCGTCAGCGGCAGCCAGCCCTTCTGCCATGCGTAGCCGAGCACGAACGGGTTCGTGTAGATCGCGTCGCCGAGCAGCGCGACCGCGAAGCGGTTCGCGTCGATGAAGTCGACCGATTCACCTGCCGCCGCGCGGATGTCGTTCTCGGCGGACAGGCCGGGGAACGCCCAGTTCGGGTTCTTGATGAACTCGGCGGTCGGCGTCTGCGCGCTATTGACGACCACGCGCGTCGTGTCGTGCCGCATCCGCGACGTGCATTCGTCGCCGGCCGTGACGATCGCGTCGCAGCCGATCACGAGATCGGCTTCGCCCATCGCGATCCGCGTCGCATGGATGTCGGTCGGCGCGTGCGAGATCTGCACGTGGCTCATCACCGCGCCGCCTTTCTGCGCGAGGCCGGTGACGTCCAGCACGGTCACGCCCTTGTTTTCCAGGTGCGCGGCCATCCCGAGCAGCGCGCCGATCGTGACGACGCCCGTGCCGCCGACGCCGGTGACGAGCACGCCGTATGCACGGTCGATCGCCGGCAGCGCCGGTTCCGGAATCGGCGGCAGCGCACCGCCGTCGACCGCCACCGCCTTCGGCTTCTTCAACTGGCCGCCCTCGACCGTGACGAAGCTCGGGCAGAAGCCCTTCACGCACGAGAAGTCCTTGTTGCAGCTCGACTGGTTGATCTGGCGCTTCGTGCCGAATTCGGTTTCCAGCGGCTCGACCGACAGGCAGTTCGACTGCACCGAGCAATCGCCGCAGCCTTCGCACACCGCGTCGTTGATCACGACGCGTTTTGCCGGGTCCGGATACGTGCCGCGTTTGCGGCGACGGCGCTTCTCGGTCGCGCAGGTCTGGTCGTAGATCAGGATCGTCGTGCCCTCGATCTCGCGCAGCTCGCGCTGCACGTCGTCGAGCTGGTCGCGGTGGTGGATCGTCACGCCCGGCGCGAGCAGCGCCTTCTGGCTGTCGTACTTTTCCGGCTCGTCGGTGACGATCACGATCTTCTTCGCGCCTTCGGACGCGAGCTGATGCGTGATCTGCGGCACCGTCAGCACGCCGTCGACCGGCTGGCCGCCCGTCATCGCGACCGCGTCGTTGTAGAGGATCTTGTAGGTGATGTTCGCTTTCGACGAGATCGCCGCGCGCACCGCGAGGAGGCCCGAATGGAAATAGGTGCCGTCGCCGAGGTTCGCGAACACGTGCTTCTCGTCCGTGAACGGCGCCTGGCCGATCCACGGCACGCCTTCGCCGCCCATCTGGCTGAAGGTGCTCGTGCTGCGGTCCATCCACACCGTCATGTAGTGGCAGCCGATCCCGGCGATCGCACGCGAGCCTTCGGGCACGTTGGTCGACGTGTTGTGCGGGCAGCCCGAGCAGAACCACGGCTTGCGCTCGGTCTGCACGTGCGGCTTCGCGAGCGCCATTTCCTTCGCGTTGATCACCGCGAGCCGCGCGGCGATGCGCGCGCGCACGTCGGACGGCAGCTCGAACTTATCGAGGCGCGTCGCGATCGCCTTCGCGATGATCGCGGGCGACAGCTCGTAGTGCGCGGGCAGCAGCCAGTTGCCCATCGGCACCGACCATTCGCCGCCGGCGCCGTCCTTCTCGTCGAACTTGCCGAACACGCGCGGGCGCTGCGCGTCGGGCCAGTTGTACAGCTCTTCCTTGATCGCGTATTCGAGGATCTGGCGCTTTTCCTCGACGACCAGGATTTCGTCGAGGCCGCGCGCGAACGCCTGCGCGCCCTGGGCTTCGAGCGGCCACACGCAGCCGACCTTGTACAGGCGGATGCCGATTCGCGCGCAGGTTTCGTCATCGAGGCCGAGGTCGATCAGCGCCTGGCGCACGTCGAGGTACGCCTTGCCGCCGGTCATGATCCCGAAGCGCGCATGCGGCGAGTCAATCTCGATCCGGTCGAGCTTGTTCGCACGCACGTAGGCGAGCGCCGCGTACCACTTGTAGTCGAGCAACCGCGCTTCCTGCACGAGCGGCGGATCGGGCCAGCGGATGTTCAGCCCGCCTTCCGGCAGGATGAAGTCGGTCGGCAGCACGATCTCGGTGCGATGCGGGTCGATGTCGACCGACGCCGACGATTCGACGACGTCCGTCACGCACTTGAGCGCGACCCACAGGCCCGAGTAGCGGCTCATCGCCCAGCCGTGCAGGCCGAAGTCGAGATATTCCTGCACGTTGGACGGGAACAGCACCGGCAGCCCGCAGGCCTTGAAGATGTGCTCGGACTGGTGCGCGAGCGTCGACGATTTCGCCGCGTGGTCGTCGCCGGCCAGCACCAGCACGCCGCCGTGCTGCGACGAGCCGGCCGAGTTCGCGTGCTTGAAGACGTCGCCGGTGCGATCGACGCCCGGGCCCTTGCCGTACCACATGCCGAACACGCCGTCGTACTTCGCGCCGGGGTACAGGTTCACTTGCTGGGAGCCCCACACCGCGGTGGCGGCGAGATCTTCGTTGAGGCCGGGCTGGAAGACGATCTGGTGGGCGGCCAGATGCTGCTTGGCTTTCCACAGCGACAGATCGAGGCCGCCGAGCGGCGAGCCGCGGTAGCCGGAGATGAAACCGGCCGTATTGAGACCGGCGGCGCGGTCGCGTTCCTGCTGGAGCATCGGCAAGCGCACGAGGGCCTGGATGCCGCTCATGTACGCGCGGCCGCGTTCCAGCGTGTATTTGTCGTCAAGCGTGACGGACTTCAGCGCGGCTTCTAGCGACGCGCGTTGGTCTGCGTCTAGCGGGGCATTCATTAACTGTCTCCTCCACCCGGTCTGGGATCACCAAAACTTCGGTTGCGTCGGCATCTTTTGGACGCGTCTGCAGTGGCCGGCATGTTCGCCGGTTTTAAGGGATGGTAGCACTGGGGCAAACCCGCCGCCCATCGGTCGCAACGCGGGGGAAATGGCGGCCACGCACCATGAAACAGGGCGAGATGATGCGTTACATCATGTAAAAGCATGTAAAGCGGCGTTGATCTGCGGGCAAATGCCGTTAATCTTGTCGGCCTGCCGGAGGTGCCCGGCCGCGTGGGTTCGTTCCGACGCAGTCGGGGAGGCGCCGGCAGTTTTACAGGAGGTGCAATGAACACACGTCATATCCAGAGTTTCCTGATCGTGTCCGCCGCGTTTTTCGCGATGACCGGCCCGGTGCACGCGCGCGGCGCGAGTGCACTGGCGGCAGCCGGCGCGCAGATGCGTCAGATCGTGCCGGCCCAGGACGCCGCGGCACAGCCGTCGCTCGAGCGTGCCGCCGAGTCGAAGGCGAACGTGCGTTGATGCGGTCGCGCGGCCCGCGGGCTGCGCCGGCATGTAAAAAGGGCGGCCGGATCGCGCGGCCGCTGCTGGTTGCCCGGAGCCGCTGCCGCGCGGCAGGTGCGTCAGGCCTTGTCCTGCACGACGCCGCGGCGGATCTGGTCGAGCTCGATCGATTCGAACAGCGCCTTGAAGTTGCCTTCGCCGAAGCCCTGGTTGCCCTTGCGCTGGATGATCTCGAAGAAGATCGGGCCGATCTGGTTTTCGGTGAAGATCTGCAGCAGCAGGTCGTCGCGTGCGCCGTCGATCAGGATCTTGCGCTTCTTCAGCTCGTCCAGCGATTCGCCGTGGTTCGGCACGCGGCGGTCGACCAGTTCGTAATACGTGTCGATCGTGTCGAGCAGCTTCACTTCCTTGCTGCGCAGCCCGTCGACCGCCTGATAGATGTCGCTCGCGCCGAGCGCGATGTGCTGGATGCCTTCGCCGTGATACGCGTCGAGGTATTCCTGGATCTGGCCGGCCGTGTCCGAGCCTTCCTCGTTGATCGGGATGCGGATCTTGCCGCACGGCGACGTCATCGCCTTCGACTTCACGCCCGTCACCTTGCCTTCGATGTCGAAATAGCGCACTTCGCGGAAGTTGAACAGGCGCTCGTAGAACTCCGCCCATTCCTGCATGCGGCCGCGATGCACGTTGTGCGTCAGGTGGTCGATGTAGGTGAGGCCGTGGCCGACCGGGTTCGGATTCGCACCGGGAATCGGCTCGAAGTCGACGTCGTAGATGCTGATGTCGCCGATCGCGCCCGGCTGCGCGCCGTTCTTGCCGCGCCAGCGGTCGACGAAGTAGATCAGCGAATCGCCGATGCCCTTGATCGCCGGGATGTTCAGCTCCATCGGGCCCGTCTTGTTGTCGAAGCCCCATGCGCCGAGCTCCAGCGCGTGCTTGTAGGCTTTTGCAGCGTCCTGCACGCGGAACGCGATCGCGCAGATCGACGGGCCGTGCAGCCGCGCGAAGCGTTGCGCGAACGAATCGGGTTCGGCGTTGATGATGAAGTTGATGTCGCCCTGGCGGTACACCGTCACGTCCTTATGGCGGTGGCGCGCGATCGCGGTGAAACCCATCCGTTCGAACAGTTGTCCGAGTGCTTTCGGGTCCGGCGCCGTGTATTCGATGAATTCGAAGCCGTCGGTGCCGACGGGGTTGTCCCAGGTGGGGATCTGCATGTCGTGTCTCCTGTGCGGGGCGATCGGCCGGGGCGGCGTGTGCGTGCCCGGCGTGGTTCGAGGTTCGACGGCCGCGCCGGCGGTGAGCGGGCGCGGCAAGCCGAGACATGCGACAGAGTGTAGCGGGCGGCCGCGAGCGGAAACTTGCGAACTTAATCGCCCACGCCTACGATGGCGCAATTTCCAGTCTCGAAATAATCAATGGAGGGCAGAAGATGGCGCAAGCCGAATTGGATGCCATCGACCGGCGAATTCTCGCGATTCTTCAGGAGAACGGGCGCCTGTCGAACCAGGAGATCGCCGAGCGCGTGAACCTGTCGCCGAGCCCGTGCCTGCGGCGGATCCGGCGGCTCGAGGAAATCGGCGTGATCACCGGCTACGTCGCGCTGCTGAATCCGCAGAAGCTCGGGCTCGACCTGCTCGCCTACGTGAGCGTGCGCCTCGAAAAGCGTGGCGGCCTCGCGCCGGTCCGGGCCGACGAGACGTCGGCGCGCGCGGGCGCGACCCACGCGGAGCTGTTCCGCGCGGCCGTGCAGACCTGGCCGGAAGTGGTCGCGTGCCATGCGATGACGGGCGACATGGATTACCTGCTGCGCGTGCAGGTCGAGGACATGGCGCATTTCTCCCGCTTCGTGCAGGAGCATCTGCTGCATCACCCGTCGGTGATCGACGTGAAAACGAGCTTCTCGCTCGATTGCTTCAAGGAAACGACGGCGTTGCCGATTCGTTGATGGGCGACGTGTGACGTCGATGAGGCGTGCGGGCGTCTACGCGGCGCGGCGCGGATCGGGACCGTAGCGGTTACCGGCGTTGCGCGGTGCGAGCCACAGCGACACGAGGATCACGATGGGGGCGGCGAACAGGAAGTAGCCGATGCACAGCAGGCCGGAGCGATTGCTGTCGTGCAGACGCCTGACGTTGTAGGTGAGGGTTGCGCATAGTGACGCGAGCCCCGCGCCGAACAGCAGGAATGACGTCAGTGTTGCGTCGGCGGAAAGTCGGTTGTGTGACCATTTGATCAGCGTGATCAGAAGGTAAAAGAGCGGGTAATGGCCTAGCAGGAAGTACAAGAAATCGCGGCGCCGCTCTCGGCCACGAAATGACAGCATGCGCCGATAGCCGTTCAGCCATGCATGCAGCGCGGTTTTCATCGTCATCTCCAGCAATGGCGGTGGCGTACGAACAGCAGGGTGATACCGATGTCGATGGCAACACAGACGGTTGCTGCTATCGCGATCCAGAAGGCGGGAATGTGCGGTAAGGGGAGTAACAAGGGGATGCTCAACGGTGCGGCGGCTGCCGTCGCGGCGAGGCGGGCGAGAATAATCACGTGCGCCCCCCAAGTGCTTGCCGCCGCGACAGCGACAAGCAGCAACGTTGCGACGGTGCGAGCCTTGGCCGATGTGATGTGGGTATGGAAGAAGGAAATTCCGATGCTTACGGCCGCGCCAAGCATACCGAAGGCGATAGTGGTCCGAAGTTGATCGACGAACATCTGCGATGGCGGCCCGGCGACCAGCCATGCGGCATGCGTGTTGGCGAGGTTGCCTATGAACTTATTGTGGACGGTGAAGCCCAGCAGGCCGCCGAGCACGGTAAAGAGGGCCAGCGATATTGGCTTGGCGGGGGGGAGGCGCATGTCGCGACAGACGAAAGTTCAGAAATTCAACGATGGAAATGTCGTGCGCAGATCACGCAGGGCGCTGTCGATTTCGCTGATTGTATTGAGTCGGATAAGCTCGCGGGTTCGGCGATGGTATTTCGCCATTGCAGTGGCCGGAGACTGTCCGCCATGACGCTGCATAAATACGGATTTTGCGTGCCGGTAGAGTTGGATGTCCGGTAGGGGATCGGTACCGAAGATATAGGGAGAGCGAACCTTTAGCGTATATTCCTTGGTCATGAATTCGGGCAAGAGATTGCCGATCTTGGGCAATGGAGTGACGTTATTGACGAAGCCAGCATATTCAAGCACCAGTGTGGTTTTACCGTTGGGGCGCGTGACGACATCGATACCAAACGCTCCCTTGAGCATTTGCCACATGGTCATCTCGCCAGCCAGGGCCCGTTGATTGTCGACGTAAATATCGGCAGTCTCATACAATTGGGCAACGATCCGGTAGATTTGCAGATTGGACGGGCCAATCGTGTTGGCCAACGATGGCAGTCCGTTTTTTGCATGCAGTTGCTCGATCAACAGATAGGCCCCGGTGGGCTGGCCGTAATCGATGCGTTGTCCTGTCATACCCCCATCCTCGCAACATGAAATAGACGAAGCGGGCAAATAGATTCGATGGGTGAAGGCGTGACCCGCGTATGGAGAAACCTGGTGGACGGTCCGTCCCCCTCCGATCTTTCGCCGACTGAAATAAGTGGCCGATCATCTATCGGCAGGCGGCAAAAGATCAATGGGATAGGTACGAAAGTGAGCGCTCTTCTGCGAGAGTACCGTCCAGCGACAGACGAGCTCAACTGCGCTTTGCCAGCGACCGCTTAGCCGGGCGCGCGGGAAACATACCGGGATATCGACTGCCAAGGGGCGGCAGTATCGGCGACGCGATGGCGTGACGGCGATGTCGACATCCATCGGACGCATGGAGCACGAAAGGCGGCGCGTCCCGTTCCCGCACGCTGCAACGACAGCGTGCGAGGTACCTGAGATTGGCGAGTCAGGTCGGCGTCAAGCCGGCATCAGCGATTCAATGAACTTCGTCGTGCGGCGCGCCTGACGCTTCATCGCATAGTCGAACACCGCAGCCTGTTCCTGCAGCATCTCGGCGATGATCGTCGAGTGGTCGGCCGGCGGCAGCGACAGGTACGCATCGGCTTCGCCGTACGCGTACTCGATCCGCATCCCGGACTTCTTCGCGATGTGCATCATCGTCGCGTTGCGCGACAGGCAATGCATGTACAGCATCGTCACGTGCGTGTTGCGGCTGCGGATCGCCGCGCGCTCGAACAGCTTCGAGCCGACGCCGCGGCCGCGCGCGCTTTCGAGCACCGACACGCCGAATTCGGCTGTGCGCGTGTCGCCCTCGGCCGGCAGATAGGCCAGGTGGCCGACGCCGATCAGTTCGAGGTCGTGGTCGAACACGCCGAACACCGTATCGCGACCGAAGTCGATCGTGCGGACATAGTTCTCGATCACGTGGTCGGGCACCATCTGGCCGAAGCGCAGCAGGCGGTCCTCTTCGTCGAGCGAGAGAAAGTGGGTGAGCATCTGCTCACGGTCTTTGGAAGCCAGTTCCCTGACGAGAACCGGCGCAGTACCGACCTTGCCGACAGCATCGGCACGGTCGTTGAATTGCGTGTTCATCGTGGGTTCCTCAGTGTGGGTGCACAAGCGGGTTGTGCAATGCAGCAGCATTTTACCCGAGCGAGGTTGGGGAAAACCCGTATTTGACGTTGTTTGTGCTGAGGAGGAATTCTAAATCTGCTTAGTTCATCCAATAACTCATTGATTTTGAACGGATTTAAAATTCATCATATGAAATGTGCGGCATCCGGCCCCCTGTGCCCGTCACGCAACGCATGCTGCTGCGCGGCAATCAGGCCGCCGTCGACAGCCCGTGCTCGATCAGGTCGATCACCTGTTCGGCGAAGTCGCGGTAGCCGAGGCGGCCGCCCGGCTTCAGCCACGTGAAGGTCCAGTTGATCATCCCGAACACCATCATCGTCACCGACGTCTGGTTTTCCTTGGAGATGCGGTCCGGGTACGCGCGCGCGAGTTGCCGCGTGAACGCCGCGACGATGTCGCGCTGGCGGTCGAGCACGATTTCACGCTGCGCGTCCTCGAGATACTTCACGTCGTTGAGCAGCGCGACGTGGCGGCTGTGCGACGTCTCGTATTCGGCGAGGAACGCGCGCACGAGTTCGGCGAACGCGTCGCGCTCGCTGAGACCGCGCCGCTGGCTCGCGCCCTCGACCTCGGCGATGATCAGCATCAGCCGTTTCGTGTAGCGGTCGAGCAGGTCGAACAGGATCGCTTCCTTGCTCTCGTAATAGTGATAGAGCCGCGCCTTCGACGTGCCGCTCGCGGTCGCGAGATCGGACATCGACGTGCTCGGGTAGCTCGTCTGCGCGAATTTCTCGGCGGCCAGGTCGAGGATCTGCTCGCGCTGGGATTCGTGGTCGGGCGCTCGGGTTCGGGCCATGGTCGAATGCGGAAGATTAGCGGTGCGCGGCGGCGCGCACCTGCGTGGAAGAGAGGGCGTCGGGCGCGTCGTCCTGCAGCTCGAGCCGGCCGGCGGTCGCGAGTTCGCGGCAGCGCCACCACGCGATCGAGTCGCTGACGAACAGCCCGCCGCGGTCGGCGGCGGCCATGATGCTGCCGACGAGGCGCCGTGCCGGCTGCCAGTCGGCTTCCGCGCGCGCGACGATCAGTGCGTCGAGATCGGCGTAATGGCCGCTCTTGATCGTGTTGCTGACCCAATAACGCAATTCGGCGTTCAGGTGCTTCGCCTCCTGCCATTCGAGCGCGAGGCGGCCGATACGCAGAACCGAGACCGGCGCGGCCGCCGGCCGCTTGCGCGCCAGTTCCGCGGGCGAGAACATCCCGGTCGCGCAGGCCTGGTCGGTGCGCGACAGCGCTGCGCGCTGCGCGGCATCGAGATCGGCGGCCGACAGCCGCACCTCGTTCAGGCGCTGCGGCACATTGCGCAGGTGATAGGCGACGCGGCGCAGCAGCAGTTTGTCGCCGACGCTCGGCGCGTGCCACACGACGACCTGGCCGGTCTCCGTCGCGAGCTGGTCGAGGCGTGCGAATTCGCTTTCGATTTCCGCGTTCCAGTCGGGAATCTGGTCGCCGAGCACGTGCTGCCAGAAGGTGGCGCGCGTGTCGGGCGTCTCGTCGGCGCCCTTCAGCGGCCCGACGCCGAGATCGTCGAGCAAACCGACGACGCGCTCGTCGCGTCCGGCTTGCGCGAGGGCCTCGCGCAGCGACGCGGCGGCGGTGCCGCCCTGAATCACATGAATGGTACTCATCGGCCTGTCGTCAACAAAAGAAAACCGCCGGCCGGGCGGACGTTGCGATGTCCGGCCGGCCGGCGGCCCCTAGTGTAAGCGAGATGTGTGACGGCGAGAAACCTGTGCGCAGCGACGGTCCGACGCCGCTCAACGCTCGTCGAAGCTCACGACGACCTTGTCGCTGATCGGGTGGCACTGGCACGTGAGCACGAAACCGTCCTTGACTTCGTGCTCCTCGAGCGTGTAGTTCTTCTCCATCCGCACTTCGCCTTCGACCACCTTCGCGCGGCACGTGCAGCACACGCCGCCCTTGCACGCGTACGGTAGCGCGAGGCCCGCGCGCAGGCCTACGTCGAGCAGGCTTACGCCTTCGTACGGCAAGCGCAGCTTGCGCTTCTTGCCGTCGAGCACGATCTCGAGGTCGGCGGCCGGCGTCTGGTCGGTGATCTCGACGACCGGTGCGCCGGCCTGCGGCAGCGGCGTGCCGAAGCGCTCGACGTGCACCTTCGCCTGCGGCACGCCGGCCGCCTTCAGCGCGGCTTCGGCCGCGTCCATCATCGGCGCCGGGCCGCAGATGAACGCCTCGTCGATCGCGTCGGCCGGCGTCAGCGTCGCGAGGAATTTCGCGCATTTCGCCTGGTCGAGCACGCCGTTGAACAGCTCGACGTCCTGCAGGTCGTCCGACAGCACGTGATAGAGGACGAAGCGGTTCATGTAGCGGTTCTTCAGGTCCTCGAGCTCCTCCGCGAACATGATCGCGTCGACGCTGCGGTTGCCGTAGATCAGCGTGAACGTGCTGCGCGGCTCGAGCTCGAGCGTCGTCTTCACGATCGCGAGCACCGGCGTGATCCCCGAGCCGCCGGAAAACGCGACGTACTGCTTGCCGTGGTCGGCGTTCAGGTGCGTGAAGAAGCGGCCGTCCGGCGTCATCACGTCGATCGTGTGGCCGGGCTTCAGCGTGTCGAACGCGAAGTTCGAGAAGCGGCCGCCGCGCACGCGCTTGATGCCGATGCGCAGTTCGCCGTCGCGATCGTAGTCCGTCGTGCCGACGCAGATCGAATACGAGCGGCGCGTCTCCTCGCCGTCGATGTGGGTCTTCAGCGTGACGAACTGGCCCTGCGTGAAGCGGTATGCGTCGCGCAGCTCGGGCGGCACGTCGAACGAGACGGTCACGGCGTCGGCGGTCTCGGGCCGCACGTCGCGGATACGCAGCGGGTGAAATTGCGGGGTCGCCATATTCAGTAGGGTTTGAAGTAGTCGAAGGGTTCGCGGCAGTCGACGCAGCGATACAGCGCCTTGCACGCCGTGGACGCGAATTGCGCGAGACGTTCGGTGCGCGCGGAGCCGCAGCGCGGGCAGGCAGGAGCCGCGGCCGGCCGCGGCACGAAGCGCACGACGTTCTCCCGCGGCGCGGCGCTGCCGCACTGGCCGGCCGGCGGCGCGATGCCGTACGCGCGCAGCTTGTCGCGCGCTTCCTGCGTGATCCAGTCGGTCGTCCACGCGGGGGCGAGCACCGTCTCGATCCGATGCGGCGGCAGGTCGGCGGCCTGCAGCGCGGCGGCGATGTCCTCGGCGATCTGCGACATCGCCGGGCAGCCCGAGTAAGTCGGCGTGATCACGACTTCGAGCCGGCCGTCAGCCGCGCGGCGGACATCGCGCAGGATGCCGAGCTCGCGGATCGACACGACCGGGATCTCCGGATCGGGCACGGCCTCCAGCACGTCCCACGCGCGAGCGAGCAGCGGATCGTCGCGGTGCGCGGCGGCGTTGTGGGCGGGGGCGGCGGTCTGGGCGGACATCGTCGGGCTCCGTGGCGTGGGCCGGTTACCAGCTCGCGCCGGGGTGCTGACGCGCGAGGCTCTGCATTTCGGCGAGCAGGTAGCCCATGTGTTCCGAATGCTCGCCCTGCTTGCCGGTCGTCACATGCTTCACCGGCGCCGGCAGCGCGAGCGTGGCCTCCGCGAGCGCGTCGTCCACGTCCGCGCGCCACGCGGCCTCGATCGCGGCCGGCGCCGGGCCGATGCCAGCGGCGGCGATCGCGTCGTCGATCGCATCGGCGGCGAAGCATTCGCGCGTGTACGGCATCAGGTAGTCGAGCGCGGCCTGCGCACGGCGGTGCGATTCGTCGGTGCCGTCGCCGAGGCGCACGAGCCATTCGCGCGCATGCTGGACGTGATAGCGGGTTTCCTTTACCGATTTCGCGGCGATGGCGGCGAGCTGCGTGTCGGTCGACGTTTCCAGCGCGCTCCACACGTGCAGCATCAGCGCCGCGTACAGGAAGTTGCGCACGATCGTCACCGCGTAGTCCTTGTCGGCGTGCGCGGTGCCGGAGACCGGGCCGTAGTGCGGCAGTTCGGCGAGCGTGAAGTTCGCGAACTCGCGCTCGGTGCGGAAGTACGCGTAATCGTCTTCCGTCTTCGCCGCGCCGGTCAGCTGGCGCTCGAGCTCGGCCGCGTGCGTATAGAGCATGCGCGCCTGGCCGATGAGGTCGAGGCTCATGTTGGTGAGCGCGATGTCTTCCTCGAGGATCGGGCCATGGCCGCACCATTCGGCGTTGCGCTGACCGAGGATCAGCGCGTTGTCCGCGAGGCGCAGCACGTAGGAGAGGTGTTCGGGCGTGGTCGTCATGGCGCGGGCGTTACATGTGGTTGACTTCGTCGGGCAGCGTGTAGAACGTCGGGTGACGGTAGATCTTGTCGCCTGCCGGCTCGAACAGTTCGGCCTTCTCGCTCGGATCCGACGCGGTGATCGCCGACGACGGCACCACCCAGATGCTCACGCCTTCCTGGCGGCGCGTGTAGACGTCGCGCGCCATGCGCAGCGCCATCGTCGCGTCGCCGGCGTGCAGGCTGCCGCAGTGCTTGTGGTCGAGGCCCTGCTTGCTGCGCACGAACACTTCCCAGATCGGCCATTCCTTGTTCATCGCTTTCTCCTGATTCCTGAATTCGGGGGTTGCCGCTCAGGCGGCGTGCTGTTCGGCGCGGGCGCGGCGCTTCGCCTCGTGCGCGAGCGCGGCTTCGCGCACCCAGGCACCGTCCTCGTGTGCTTTCACGCGAGTCGCGAGGCGTTCCTTGTTGCACGGGCCGTCGCCATTGACCACGCGCCAGAATTCGTCCCAGTCGATCGCGCCGTAGTCGTAGTGGCCGCGCGCCTCGTTCCATTTCAGGTCGGGGTCGGGCAGCGTCACGCCGAGCACCTTTGCCTGATCGACCGTCGCGTCGACGAATTTCTGGCGCAGGTCGTCGTTCGAGATCCGCTTGATGCCCCATTTCGCGGACTGACTGCTGTGGACCGAATCGGCGTCGCTCGGGCCGAACATCATCAGCACCGGCCACCACCAGCGGTCGACGGCCTGCTGGACCATCGCGCGCTGCGCGTCGCTGCCTTTCATCATCGACAGCAGCGCATCGAAGCCCTGGCGCTGATGGAACGACTCTTCCTTGCACACGCGGATCATCGCGCGCGCATACGGGCCGTACGTGCAGCGGCACAGCGGGATCTGGTTCATGATCGCGGCGCCGTCGACGAGCCAGCCGATCACGCCGACGTCGGCCCAGGTCGGCGTCGGGTAGTTGAAGATGCTCGAGTATTTCGCCTTGCCGGCGTGCAGCGCGTCGATCAGCGAGTCGCGCGATACGCCGAGCGTTTCGACCGCGCTATACAGATAGAGGCCGTGGCCGGCTTCGTCCTGCACCTTCGCGAGCAGGATCGCCTTGCGCTTCAGGCTCGGCGCGCGCGAGATCCAGTTGCCTTCGGGCAGCATGCCGACGACTTCCGAATGCGCATGCTGCGAGATCTGGCGTACCAGCGTCTTGCGATATGCGTCGGGCATCCAGTCCTGCGGTTCGATCTTGCCGTCCGCGGCCATCATCGCATCGAACCGCGCCTGCTCGGGCGACTCGGCTGCGGCGTCGAGCGGCGCGACGTTGCCGGGGATGTCGAGGGATTGCGTGTACATGGCGAAAGCTCTCGTCCGGTTGAATGTGTGCGAATTATAAACCAACCGACCGGTCGGTTAATAAATTTGTTGCGGATTTGCGATGGGGTTCGGGTAAACGAGGCACGCCGGGGCGCGATCAGGTCGCGCAAGTGCGCCCTCGCGCGTGGGTCTCGCGTCTTCTGCGGCACAATGCCTGCTTTCCGATGAGGATTTTTGCCGATGTCATTTCGAAGCAGTTTCGCCGCGGCCGTGCTGGGCGCGGCCGTTTTCGCGTCGCCGCTCGCGGCGTCGGCGGCGTCGGCCGCGCCGGGCGGTTGGGTCGCGGCGTGGGCGACCGCGCTGCAGCCGATTCCCGACCTTGCCGCACCGCCGCCGCTCTACCGTGCCCCCGACGTGGCCGGGCGAACCGTTCGGCAGATCGTCTACCCGACCGTGTCCGGGCGAGCCGCGCGGATTCGCGTGAGCAATGCATACGGTCGCACGCCGCTGGTCGTCGAGGCCGTGAGCCTCGCGCGGGCCGGCGAAGGGGCGGCGCTCGCCGGCGGCGCGGTCGTGCCGGTCCGGTTCGGCGGCAGCGCGTCGGTGACGCTCGCGCCGGGCCAGGCGCTCGAAAGCGATCCGGTGTCGATCGACGTGACGGCCGCGCAGCCGTATGCGATCAGTCTCCAGATGGGACCGAACCAGCGGATGACGGTCTGGCATCGGGTGTCGAACCAGTTCAACTATGTGTCCGCGCCGGGTGATCACGTGGGCGATCCGGGCGCCGGCGCGTTCCGCACCCGCTTTACTCAATATGCATGGGTGACGGAGCTCGCCGTCGAAGCTGGCTCCGCGCGCGGCAGCGTCGCCGCAATTGGCGATTCGATCACCGACGGGTTGCGCTCCAGCGTGAACCGGAACCGCCGCTGGCCCGACGCGCTCGCACGCCGGTTGATGGCGTCGGGCGCCGATTCGATCGGTGTCGTGAATCTCGGCATCAGCGGTAACCGGCTGCTCAGCGATTCCGCGTGCTACGGCACGTCGCTGGCGTCGCGGTTCGAGCGTGACGCGCTGTCGCGCTCGGGTGTGAAGGCGGCGATCGTGCTGATCGGGATCAACGACATCAACTTCGCGGCGATGCCGCCGCGCGCGGGGCTCGATTGCGATCACCCGCATACGCAGGTGACGGCAGCGTCGCTGATCGACGGCTATCGTCGGCTGATCGAGGCGGCGCATCGCCAGGGCGTGAAGGTCTTCGGCGCGACGCTGACGCCAGCGGCGTTGCCGGCCGGACGCGAAGCGATCCGGCTCGAGGTGAACCGGTGGATTCGGAGCGGCGGCGGGTTCGACGGCGTGGTGGACTTCGACGCTGTGTTGCGCGACGCGGCGCGCCCGAGCGTGCTGCAGCGCCGATACGATAGCGGCGACGGCATCCATCCGAGCGATGCGGGCTACACGGCGATGGCCGACGCGGTGCCGGTCGAGCAACTGCAGGCTGCGGTGGGCGGCAAGTGACGCGCCTCTATATATAGAGGGAAAGGTTGCCGACGGCCTGCGGGCCGCCGGCGCGAGATCGGTCATCGAGCCCAAAGCCGCCGTGCACGTCAGCGCACGGCGGCTTTTTCAAACTTTCTTCACAAAGAGCTTGCGCGGATGGAGGCAGGTGCTTAGAATCACGCCTCTTTCGCGCTAACGAAAACACGGCGCGGGGGGGGAAGGGAAGCGGTGTTGTCGGGTTCGGGATGTAGCG
>NZ_LZXX01000095.1:0-1137 GCF_001729305.1 Burkholderia sp. A2
CCTTCGTACTCGTCGCCGTGGTTGCCGGCCATCACGAGCGCGACCGGGCCGTCGCCGTTGCGGATCGACGCGATCGGAATCGGCAGCCAGCCGTAGGCGGAACGGTGCACGGAGTGCGGCAGCCGCAGGTAGCCCGCGTGCTTGCCTTGCGCGTCGAGATCGATTTCGCAGTGGATGGGGTTTCGGGGGGAGGAAGAGGCGGTCATGGCGGTATCGTTCGATGAACGGAATCTGCCATCTTATAGGGGAAACCGGCAACGCGCGGCGGGCGGGGCGGGATCAATCCGGATACGCGCGGCTGCGGCCGGGCGCAGTGCCTTGCGTAGCCGGCCCGATACGCGCGACCGCGCGATGTTGCAGCGATGAACGCATGCCGGTGCGCCGGCCGGCCGCATTCGCGCGTCGCGTTTCGCGCCGGTCCCTTGTCGCGGCGGGGCCGGCGCGCACAACGGGCTTACCGGCCGGATGTTTCAGCTTCGAGACGTCCTTCTTCCCACAGTGCCCAGAAACGGCTGCCGGCGCGATACGGATTCGCACGCCGCGCGGCGTGATCGGCGACACCCTGGCGAAACGCGCCGTATAGCGTGAGCGGCGGATTGTCGATGCATGCGGCTTCGTACGCGGCCGGCATCCGGCGGTCGGACACGAGCCGGCGAATCAGCGATGCGCCGTCGATCACCGCCTGTTCGTCGATGATGTCGGTTCGTGCGAGGACGTCGACGGTATTCATGTTGGGCTCCCTGGAACGTTCTTTCCCCATCAAGGAGCAATAAGAATGCCAGCCGGTAAATGCCGCTCTCGGCCTCGATCGTGCAGGCTTCTGCCGTCATCGTGCCGCGTGCCGGACGGCGATGTTACGGAACACGTCACGTGACACGCGAACGCGCGGCGCCCCGTGCGAACCCGCAAAGCGTTTCGGAATTGAATCGTCGGGCGGCGGCAGGCCGGGAAAGGGCGGATGCGCTGCGCGCATCGGCGGCTCAGGTCGTGGCGGCCGGCGCCATGCGGCGGCTGCCGCTGCCGCTCGAGTAGAAGCAGTAGATGCCCTTGCCGGCCGACTTCGCGTCGTACAGCGCGCTGTCGGCCTGCTGGATCAGCTCGTCGGGCGAGCCGTGCCCGTCGTCGAGCGCGATGCCG
>NZ_LZXX01000096.1:0-34298 GCF_001729305.1 Burkholderia sp. A2
AGACCGATCAGGTCGATCGCAGCGAGCGCACGCTCGCGCCGTTCGCGCGCGCCGACACCGAGTGCTTCGAGGCCGGCTTCCACGTTCTGCAGCACGGTGAGCCACGGGAACAGCGCGAAGGTCTGGAACACCATCGCGACGCCTTCGGCCGGGCCGCGCAGCGGCTTGCCGAGATAGGTCACCTCGCCGCCGGTCGGCTCGATCAGCCCGGCGATGATCCGCAGCAGCGTCGACTTGCCCGAGCCCGAGCGGCCGAGCAGGCCGACGATCTCGCCTTCGCGCAGCGACAGGTTCGCGTCGTCGAGCACGAGCAGTTCGCCCTGCGTCTTGTTGAAGCCGCGGCAGACGTGATCGACGCGCAGGATTTCTTCGCCGAGGCGCGGCGGCTGGGACGTCTGGACGGGGGCGTTTACAGCATTCGGATTGTGCATCGCGTTTCGCTCTCAATCGGTCTCAGTCGAGCCGCAGCTTCGCTTCGGCGAAGGCATACAGCGGGCGCCACAGCAGGCGGTTGAACAGGGTGACGAACAGGGACATCACGGCGATGCCCAGGATGATCTTCGGGAAATCGCCGGCGGCGGTGGTCCGCGCGATGTAGGCGCCGAGGCCGTGCGCCTCGATCCGGGTGCTGCCCCACTGTACGGCTTCCGACACGATGCTCGCGTTCCACGCGCCGCCCGATGCGGTGATCGCGCCGGTCACGTAGTACGGGAAGATGCCGGGCAGGATCGCCTGACGCCACCACTGCCAGCCACGGATGCGGAAGTTGGTCGCCGCTTCGCGATAGTCGTTCGGATAGGACGTCGCGCCCGCGATCACGTTGAACAGGATATACCACTGCGTACCGAGCACGATCAGCGGCGACAGCCAGATGTCCGCATTCAGGTGGAAGCGCGCGATCACGATCACGAACACCGGGAACAGCAGGTTCGCGGGGAACGCGGCGAGGAACTGCGCGAGCGGCTGCAGCTTCTCGGCCAGCTTCGGACGCAGCCCGACCCACACGCCGATCGGCACCCAGATCACCGACGCGATCGAGATCAGCACGACCACGCGCAGCAGCGTGATGAGCCCGAGCACGAGCACGTGGCCGACTTCGGCCATCGTCACGCCGGTCGCGACGAAGCTGACGACGCGCCACACGATATAGGCCGTGCCGAGCAGCACGAGCCCCGCCCACGCGATGTCGACCGTGCGCGACGCCTTCTTCTCGACTTTCGGCAGCGAGAAGCGCATCGCGCCCGACAGCGGCAGGCGCAGCGGGATCCGCGCGGCCTTCGCGAAGAACCAGCCGGCCGGCACGAGCAGCTGATGGATCAGCCGCGTGCGGCGCACGAGGTCGAGCAGCCACGATTGCGGCGCATCGCCCGACGCGGTGTTCTCCATCCGGAACTTGTCGGCCCACGCGATGAGCGGGCGGAACAGGAACTGGTCGTAGGCCAGGATCACGACCGTCATCGTCAGGATCACCCAGCCGATCGCGCCGAAGTTCTTGTCCGCGATCGCCTGCGCGAGATACGCGCCGATGCCCGGCAGCGTGATCGTCTGGTTGCCGACCGTGATCGCCTCCGACGCGACGACGAAGAACCAGCCGCCCGACATCGACATCATCATGTTCCAGATCAGGCCCGGCATCGAGAACGGCACTTCGAGCTTCCAGAAGCGCTGCCAGGACGTCAGGTGGAAGCCGCGCGACACTTCGTCCAGGTCGCGCGGCACCGTGCGCAGCGACTGGTAGAAGCTGAACGTCATGTTCCACGCCTGGCTCGTGAAGATCGCGAAGATCGCGGCCAGCTCGGCGCCGAGCACGCGGCTCGGGAACAGCGCGAGGAAGAACGTGACCGTAAACGAGATGAAGCCGAGCACCGGCACCGACTGCAGGATGTCGAGGATCGGGATCAGCACCATGCCCGCGCGGCGGCTTTTCGCGGCGAGCGTGCCGTAGACGAGCGTGAACGCGAGCGACGCGACCATCGCGGCGAGCATCCGCAGCGTGGTGCGCAACGCGTATTCGGGCAGGTTCGACGGATCGAGCGAGATCTTCTGCGTCTGCAGCACGCCGATCGGCGCCATCGTTTCGTGAAAGCCGACCACCGCCATCGCGATCAGGCAGATGATCAGCGGAAATGCGATGAAGTCCCACCGGTTCGGCAACACGCGCCACGCTGATGCGTTGGCGGTCCGGTTCGGATTGAAGAATCCGACGTTCATCAGGCGCCCTCCCCGGTAAGGCCGATCGAAGCCGGCAGTCGATGTTGATTCATGGCAAAGCGCACGGGCGCGGTAATTCGATTGACTGGCGATCTCGCGCACGCGGCGCGCCGTGCGTGCATGCGCTATCGCGGCCGGTCGAGCCGGGCCGCGACGGCACGACACTACACCAACCTGTATTTCAGGTACAACCGTCCGGGGACGGCGCAGGCAACGCATGGATCGTGCCCGGCGCGTGGACGGATGGCGGGCGCGCGGTACGGGACAGCCTGGCCGCAGTCCTGCGGCCGGCACGCAGGCCCGAATTATGCCGTGATCCGGCCCGGCCGTGAACCCGCCCGCCGCAAGCGGGCACAAACCGTGTCCGGGATCAGCAGCCGGATACGGCGAAGCAGGTATGATCGGGGCTAGCCCCCGGGGTCCGTTTCGGCCGTGTCGCCGCAATGCGCACGCGCGCGGTGTCAACCGGCCCCGGGGATCGACCGACGAGCGGGAGGAAGGGAATGGCAGGAAACTTGGTGATCGTCTGTCGCGATCAGGATGCCGACGCGTTCTATGAACTCATGCAGGAGTACGGGTCGTTCCAGACCCGGCTGTCGTCCACGGCGTGGTACCTGAACATGAACGTCGTGCCGGAATCGCTGCAGGAGGAAATCCTGGAGCGCCTCGGCCGGTATACGACCGTCTATATCTTCGAGGCCACCACGGTGACCTACAACACGATCGACAGCAACGCGGCCGAGACGCTCGGCACGCTGTTCGGCGAATGACACCGCGCGGCGCCAGCCCGGCCGGGCAGGCGCCGCAACCGCTCATGCGGCCTTTGCGTGGGGTTCGTCGTCCTTCGGCACGACGTCGAACGGGAACGTCATCGACACGCGCAGGCCGCCTTCGGGGCGATTGCCGATGTCGCACGCGCCGCCCAGCCTGAGCACGAGCCGCTCGACGATCGCGAGCCCGAGCCCGCTGTGGCCGTTGCCGCCGCGCGCGGGATCGAGCCGCACGAACGGCCGCGTGGCGGCCGCGAGGTCGCGCGGCGCAATGCCGCCGCCGCTGTCGCTGACCGACAGCACGTAGCCGGCCGGCGTGCGCGCCGTCTCGACGCGCACGGGCGGCGCACCGTACGCATGCGCGTTGTCCAGCAGGTTCGACAGGATCCGGTCGAGCGTCGCCGTCGGCAGCCGGAAGCCGGGATCGGCCTCCAGCCGCGTCTGGACCGCGGGCGCGTTCGGCGCGACCGCGCGATAGCTGCGCGCGATCCGCTCGCACGCGTGATCGACCGGCACCGGCTCGCTGCGGTCGACCCCGCCATGCGCAAACACCAGGAACTGGTCGACGATGTGCGACATCGAGTCGACATCGCGCACGACGCCGTCGCGCAGCCGCGCGTCGTCCATCATTTCCGCCCGCAGCCGCATCCGGGCGAGCGGCGTGCGCAGGTCGTGCGCGACGCCGGCCAGCATCACCGCGCGATCGCTGTCGGCCTGCGACACCTGCTCGACCATCTGGTTGAAGCCGTGCGTGAGCTGGCGCAGCTCGCGCGGCCCGCGTTCGCGCAGCGGCGGCACCGGCTGCCCGCGGCCGAAACGCGCGACCGCGCGGGCGAGCGAGCGCAGCGGCTGCTGCAACTGCCAGGCCGCGAACAGCGCGGCGATCACGCCGGCCGAGAAGATCGTGCCGAGCCACAGCAGCATCCGGTCGAGCGAGCGCGGCGGCCGCAGCGGCTGCACGGGCACCACGATCCAGTTGCGGTCGGCCGGCTCCTTCACCCACAGCACGGGCGGATGGCCGGGCGTGCCGATCTCGACCTGCGTGCCGGGCGGCATGCGCTCGCTCACATCGTCGCGGAACCGCTTCAGCGGCGGCGGCAACCCCGCGTCGCCGCCCTTCGGCACGTCGGCGCTGTCCGGCGACACGAGCCGCACGCGCGACGGCAGCGGCTGGTCGGGCGTGCGCGCGACGTGCTGGCGCACCGCGTCGACGAGGAACGCGGCCTCCTCGACCGCATAGCGCGTCTGCATCTGGTTGCGCTCGAGCCGCATCGCGAAGAACCACGCGAAGTGCGACAGGAGCAGGACGCCGACGACGAGCAGCGCCAGCCGCCCGAACAGCGAATCAATGGGTTTGCGCATGGGCCTCGCCGTCGGGCACGAACACGTAGCCGCGCCCGCGGACCGTCTGGATGAAGCGCGGCGTCGACGGATCCGTTTCGAGGATGCGGCGCAGGCGCCACACCTGGACGTCGATGCCGCGGTCGGTGCCGTCGTACTCGGGCCCGTGCAGCAGCTCGAGCAGCCGCTCGCGCGTGAGCGTGCGCAGCGCATGGTTCACGAAGATCTTCAGCAGCGCGAATTCGCTGCTCGACAGCGTGGCCGGCTTGCCGTCGACCGACAGCGTGCGCGCCTGGAAGTCGAGCAGGAAGCGGCCGAACGCGAACGGCTCGCGCTGCTCGGGCGCGGCCGCCGACGGCGTCGCGCGGCGGCGGCGCAGCACGGCCTGCACGCGCGCGAGCAGCTCGCGCGGGTTGAACGGCTTGCCGAGGTAGTCGTCCGCGCCGAGCTCGAGCCCGACGATGCGGTCGACGTCGTCCGCCCGCGCGGTCAGCATGATCACGGGGATGTCGTCGCCGGCCGCGCGCAGCTGGCGCAGCGCGGTCAGGCCGTCCACGCCCGGCATCATCAGGTCCAGCACGATCAGGTCGGGCCGCTCGCGCTCGAGGCGCTTCTCGAGCGTCGCCGCGTCGTGCAGCACGGACACTTCCATCCCCTGGCGCACGAGATAGTCGCGCAGCAGGTCTCGGAGTTCTTGGTCGTCGTCGACGATGAGGATCTGGGTAGTCATGGCTCGAAGTTTACCGCGCGAGGGCGGAGTCGAAGAACGAAACAAAGGGGCGAAAGGGTTACTGCGGGTTACCGCGCAAGGGAACTGTAATGCACGGTAACCGGGCCGCCGCCCCGCGTAACACCCGCCGGAGCCTGCATCGCTAACCTGCGTCTTACCGGATGCGGTACCCGACTTTTCCCGGCACCGCATCGCCGGACCCTCTGGATACAGGAGTTTCTGAAATGTATAAGAAGACTTCCCGCGTGGCCATCGCGGCCGCCACCGTACTCGCTCTCGCATTCGGCGCCGCGCATGCCGCGCAGCCCGACGACATGCCGCCTCCGGGCGGCCCCGGCATGCACCGGATGCACGACGGGCACGAAGGCGGACCGTTCGGCGCGATCATGAAACTGCACGACCAGTTGAAGCTCAACGCGTCGCAGGAACAGCAATGGCAGGCGGCCGTCAACACGATGAAGCAGAATCGTGACGCGATGCGCAAGAGCCACGAGCAGATGCGCGAGCAATTCAAGGCGCAGCAGAACCAGCCGATCCTCGACCTGAGCGCGATGCATTCGGCACGCCAGCAGGCGGAGGCGCAGAATGCCCAGCTGCGCGAGCAGACGTCCGCCGCGTGGCTCACGTTCTACAACGGGCTGAACGACCAGCAGAAGACGATGGTCAGCACGGCGCTCAAACAGCAGTTCGCGAAGATGGAGCAGCGCCACGAGAAGATGAAGGCGCGCTGGGAACAGCATCGCGCGGCCGCCAAGGGCGCGTCGGCGCCGGCGCAGTAAGCCGGCGGGCCGCTCCCGCAGCGGCGCCGAAGGGGGACGCAGGCACCGGCCTGCGTCCCCCTTTTCGTTTCAGGCGACGTCGAACAACAGCACCTCGGCCGTGCGGCCGCGCGCGAACGCCACCGCGTCCACGCCGCCGATCCGCGCGCCGTCGCCGGCCGCCAGCGCGCGGCCGTTGACCTCGACCTCGCCGCGCGCCACGTGCACATAGACGCTGCGCCCGGCCGGCACGTCGAACGCCGTCGTCTCGTCGCCGTCGATCAGCCCCGCGAAGATGCGGGCATCCGCCCGCATCGACAGCGCGCCGTCACCGCCGTCGGGCGCCGCGACGAGCCTGAGCCGGCCGCGCTTCTCGTCGTCGGGGAAACGCCGCTCCTCGTAGCCGGGCCGCCCGCCCCGCTCGGCCGGCTGCAGCCAGATCTGCAGCAGATGCAGCGGGCGGTCGCGCGACGCGTTGGTTTCGCTGTGCATGAGCCCCGTGCCGGCGCTCATCCGCTGGATGCCGCCGGTCCGGACGATCGCGCCGCAGCCGAGGCTGTCGCGGTGCGCGAGCACGCCATCCATCACGTAAGTGACGATCTCCACGTCGCGGCGCGGCTGCATCCCGAAACCGCGCGTCGGCGCGATCCGATCCTCGCTCAGCACACACAGCGCGCCGACGGGCGGACGCACCGGCGCATGCGCAGCGGGGCAGGCAGACGAAAAACTGTGACTCGATTCGAGCCAGCCGTGGCGCGTGTGCCGGCGGTCTTCGGCGCGCAGGATCTGGAACATTGGGGTGGACGCTCGGGGGCGCAGATGTTCTGTTCGGGTTTACCTCCACTGTAGGAGGAGGCCGACAGCGCCACAATCCGCCGCCCGCGCACCGCATCGTTGCAGTCACGAAACCAATAGCCGAAATATTCGTTGCGAATGCCACGATTACCGCAACAGCAGAATCGAGGAATCGGTCGACCGTGCCGGATTGCCGTTTTCCGGGTATCGCGTTCGGGTAAAATACCGCCCTTTTGGCGTTCGCCGTTCCGGCGGCCGCCAACGCCAGAGCGCCGATCGGCGATTTTTGGCCGTCTAGAATACGCCGCGGCGCCCGGTTCGACCGGCCGCGAGCGCCCCCGGAAAGTCAGCAACAGAAGGATGGAAATGAAGAAGGCCGCCCTGTGCGCCGCCCTCGCCCTCGTGGCGGGCAGCGCCTTCGCGAAGGAGTGGAAGACCGTGCGGATCGGCGTCGATGCCAGCTACCCGCCGTTCGAGTCGACCGCGCCGAGCGGCGAGATCGTCGGTTTCGACGTGGATCTCACCAAGGAAATCTGCAAGCGGATCAACGTGAAATGCGTGTGGGTGGCGCAGGACCTCGACGGGATCATCCCGGCGCTGAAGGCGAAGAAGTACGACGTCATCGTGTCGTCGCTGACCGTCACGGACAAGCGTCGCGAACAGATCGACTTCTCCGACAAGGTGTATGACGCACCCGCGCGGATGATCGCGAAGACCGGCTCGCCGCTGCTGCCGACGGTCGCGTCGCTGAAAGGCAAGCGCGTCGGCGTCGAGCAGGGCTCGACGCAGGAAACCTACGCGAAGGCGTACTGGGAACCGCAGGGCGTGACGATCGTTCCTTACCAGAACCAGGACCAGGTCTATACCGATCTCGGCTCGGGCCGCCTCGACGCGACGCTGCAGGACGAGCTGCAGGCCGACTACGGCTTCCTGCGCACGCCGCGCGGCAAGGGTTTCGCGTTCGCCGGGCCGGAAGTGAAGGATCCGAAGACGATCGGCGACGGCACCGCGATCGGCCTGCGCAAGGAAGATACCGACCTGAAGCTCAAGATCAACCGGGCGCTGGCCGACATGCACAAGGACGGCACGTACGACCGGCTGTCGCACAAGTACTTCTCGTTCAGCGTCTATTCGGCGCCGGCCCGCTGAACGCCGATCAAGCAGAAGCAGCGGATGCGGGGGCGGCCCCGCGTCCGGGCAGTACAGGCAGTCAACCACGCGCCGCCCGCCCCCTTGCCCGCCGCTCACGCGACGGGCGGGCCCGGCACCGTTGCCGGGGCGGACGGTCATGATACGCACGGGGCGTTCCGCGCAGCTTGGCGGACGCGTGTTTCGCGGCGCACCGCGTGCGCCCTCAGGGACCACACCAGGGACCCCATATGTTTCTACAAGGCTACGGCCCGCTGATCCTCGCCGGCACCTGGCAAACCGTCAAACTGGCGGTGCTTTCGCTTGCGCTGTCGTTCCTGCTGGGGCTGCTCGGCGCCGGCGCGAAGCTGTCGCGCAACCGCGTGACGAACGGCGTCGGCACCGTCTACACGACGCTGATCCGCGGCGTGCCCGATCTCGTGCTGATGCTGCTGCTGTTCTACAGCCTGCAGATCTGGCTGAACATGGCGACCGACGCGCTCGGCTGGGACCAGATCGACATCGACCCGTTCCTCGCCGGCGTGCTCGTGCTCGGCTTCATCTACGGCGCGTACTTCACCGAGACGTTTCGCGGCGCGTTCCTGTCGGTGCCGCGCGGCCAGCTCGAAGCCGGCAGCGCATACGGAATGACGAACTGGCAGGTGTTCACGCGGATCATGTTCCCGCAGATGATGCGCTTCGCGCTGCCGGGCATCGGCAACAACTGGCAGGTGCTCGTGAAGTCGACCGCGCTCGTGTCGATCATCGGCCTGGCCGACGTCGTGAAGGCGTCGCAGGACGCCGGCAAGGGCACGCTGCGGTTCTTCTTCTTCACGCTGATCGCGGGAGCGGTCTACCTCGCCATCACGACGATCTCGAACTTCGTGCTGATGTGGCTCGAAAAGCGCTACTCGACCGGTGTCCGCAAGGCTGACCTATGATCGAACTCATCCAAGAATACTGGCGCAACTATCTCTACACCGACGGCTATCGCATCACCGGTGTCGCGATCACGCTGTGGCTGCTGGTCGTGTCGATCGGCCTCGGTTTCTGCCTGTCCGTGCCGCTCGCCGTCGCGCGCGTGTCGAAGAAGAAGTGGCTGTCGGGCGCCGTGTGGCTGTACACGTACGTGTTCCGCGGCACGCCGCTCTACGTGCAGCTGCTGCTCTGCTATACGGGCCTGTACAGCCTGCAGGCCGTGCGCGGCACGCCGATGCTCGATGCGTTCTTCCGCGACGGGATGCATTGCACGCTGCTCGCGTTCACGCTGAACACCTGCGCGTACACCACCGAAATCTTCGCGGGCGCGATCAAGGCGACGTCGTACGGCGAAATCGAAGCCGCGCGCGCGTACGGGATGTCCCCGTTCACGATGTATCGCCGCGTGATCCTGCCGTCGGCACTGCGACGCGCGCTGCCGCTGTACAGCAACGAAGTGATCCTGATGCTGCACGCGACGACGGTGGCCTTCACCGCGACCGTGCCGGACATCCTGAAGATCGCGCGCGACGTGAACTCGGCGACCTACATGTCGTTCCACGCGTTCGGCATCGCCGCCCTGCTCTACCTCGTGATCTCGTTCACGCTCGTGTGGCTGTTCCGCCAGGCCGAGCGCCGCTGGCTCGCGTATCTGCGCCCGCAAGGCAAGTAAGTTTTCGCAGGACTATTGATGAACTCCCAGACCCAGAAGCTTTTCGTCGACGATCTCCACAAGCGGTACGGCGACAACGAGGTGCTCAAAGGCGTGTCGCTGAAGGCCAACTCGGGCGACGTGATCAGCGTGATCGGCTCGTCCGGCTCCGGCAAGAGCACGATGCTGCGCTGTATCAACTTCCTCGAGCAGCCGAACGCGGGCCGCATCTTCGTCGACGGCGAGGAAGTGCGCACCGCGCTCGACAAGACGGGCGCACTGCGCGCGGCCGATACGAAGCAGCTTCAGCGCGTGCGCACCAAGCTGTCGATGGTGTTCCAGCACTTCAACCTCTGGTCGCACATGAACGTGATCGAGAACGTGATGGAAGCGCCGGTGAACGTGCTCGGCATCCCGAAGAAGGAAGCCGAGGAGCGTGCGCGCGAGTATCTCGAGAAGGTCGGCCTCGCGCCGCGCGTCGAGAAACAGTATCCGTCGCATCTGTCCGGCGGCCAGCAGCAGCGCGTGGCGATCGCGCGGGCGCTCGCGATGCATCCCGACGTGATGCTGTTCGACGAGCCGACCTCCGCGCTCGACCCTGAACTGGTGGGCGAAGTGCTGAAGGTGATGCAGAAGCTGGCCGAGGAAGGCCGCACGATGATCGTCGTCACGCACGAGATGGGCTTCGCACGCAACGTGTCGAATCATGTGATGTTCCTGCACCAGGGCCGCGTCGAGGAACAAGGCGTGCCGGCCGAAGTGTTCGCGAACCCGAAGAGCGACCGCCTGCGCGGCTTCCTGTCGGGCAGCCTCAAGTAACGCCCGTCACGCGCCACGCCCGAACGGGCGCCCGCGGTTTGCCGCGCGGCGCCCGTTTTGCGTTTACGCGGCGCTCACCGGCGTGCCGTCGGCGAACGCGCGCAATTCGTCGCCCGCCAGCCGGTAACGCACCCATTCGCTCTGCGGCGCCGCGCCGACGCTCTCGTAGAAACGGATCGCCGGCTCGTTCCAGTCGAGCACGCTCCATTCGAAACGCCCGCAGCCCGAGTCGACCGCGATCCGCGCGAGCGCCTTCAGCAACCGCAGCCCCGCGCCGGCGCCGCGAAAGCGCGGCGACACGTACAGATCCTCCAGATACAGCCCCTGCCGCGCGAGCCATGTCGAATACGAGAAGAAATACACGGCGAAGCCGGCCGGCTCGCCGTCGATCTCGCACATCAGCGCGCGCGCCGGCGAGCCTTCGCCGAACAGGCTGCGTTCGAGCGATTCGGGCGTCGCGACGACTTCGTGCGCCGCCTTCTCGTAGACGGCCAGCTCGGTGATGAAGCGCAGGATCAGCGGCACGTCGGCGACGGTGGCGGAACGGATATCGATTTGCACGGGTTGAGCCCTCCTCCGGCCCCGGATGTGAAACGGGAAAGCGGCGCCGCGCAGCCCGCGGCCGCGCTGGCGCCGTTCAAACCGTCATGCTACGTTCGCGCGATGCCTGCAGGAAGTGCAGTTTCTTCATCCGGACCTGAACATGATGCATCCCGATCTGCGCCGCCTCGACCTGAACCTGTTGCTCGTGTTCGACGCGCTGTACCGCCACCGGTCGGTCGCGGCGGCCGCGCACGAACTCGCGTTGAGCCCGTCGGCGTTGAGCCATGCGCTCGCCCGGCTGCGCGACGCGATCGGCGATGCGCTGTTCGTGCGGCTCGGCAACGAGATGCAGCCGACCGTGCGCGCCGACGACATCGCCACGTGGGCCGGCGACGCGCTCGACGCGATGTCGAAGGGCCTCGCCCGCGCGCGCCGCTTCGATCCGGCGCAAAGCGACCGTACGTTCGTGTTCGCCGCGACCGACTACACGGCGTTCGCGGTGCTGCCGCCGTTCCTCGCCCGCATCCAGCACGTGGCGCCGCACCTGCGGATCCGCGTCGTCCATTCGGACCGCAAGATTTCCGTCGACGAGCTCGCAGCTGGCCGCATCGACTTCGCGCTCGGCTACCACGAGGAATCGGCGGCCGACGCGCCGGGCATCGAGGATTTCGACTGGTTCTCCGACGACTACGTCGTGATCGCGAGCGCCACGCATCCGGGCATCCGCCGGCGGCTGACGCTCGACCAGTACCTGGCGGCCCGCCACGTGGTCGTCACGCCGTGGAACGAGTCGCGCGGCGTCGTCGACTACGTGCTCGACCGGCTCGGCCTCGCGCGGCACGTCGCCGTGCAGTTGCCGTCCGTGCTGGCCGCGCCGTTCGTGATCGCGGAATCGGCACTCCTGATGACCGTGCCGAACCGTGCCGCGCAGGCGCTGCGGCACGCGGCGCCGATCCGCATCTTCCGGGCGCCGTTCGAGATCCCGCGCTACACGGTGAAGGTCTACTCGCACGCGAAGCATGCGCGCACCGATGCGCATCGCTGGATTCGCGCGCAGTTGCTCGACGCACGACCGGGCCCGGACTAAGCGCGGCGCGTTGCAGGACGAACGTTTCAGGCGTCGATCGGCGAGGGCGGCAATCGCCCGGATCATTACGAAATACTTACCCATTTCGCGACTTTCGCGCCTACGCCGGCACCTTTGCAACGTCAATAGTGGCAATCCTTGACCCCTCCCCGCGCAATCCATGTCTCCCTTGTGGGACAAGGGTTTTCCGGTAATCGAGAACCCTTGGGGCTCCGGTTGCGCACCGTGTTGCATGGCAATTTGGCGACAGCGGTTAGTCAAACAACGATTTCCGTCGCCACAAATTTGTATTTTTGCTAAATTAGTAACCAAAGTAGCAAAACGAAGTTCGTGAAATGTAGTTTAGCTTCACGACACAACAAGGAGACCCCGCAGGCCGACCCGGCTGCGCGGGACCGCTCAACGGTTTTCCGTCTGCTTGCCCGCGTGCCGCGCTTACCGGCCCTGCACGAGGTCTCCCTGGTTATCCCGCTTTTGCCCGGCGCTCGCGCTCCGGGCATCTCGTGCAGTCTGGGTTGACTTTTTGACAGGGTATGGAGGAGATGATGAAGAAAGCTTTGGTCGCGGCCGCGCTGATGGCTGCTGGGGTGGTGACGGCGCACGCGCAGAGCAGCGTCACGCTGTATGGCCGCCTGGATGCAGGTATCGAGTACATGAACGGCCTGCAAAACGGCCACCAAGTGCGCGCGGAAAGCGGCGACTGGGGCACGAGCCTGTGGGGCTTGAAGGGTAGCGAGGACATCGGTGGCGGCAACAAGGTCCTGTTCCACATCGAAGGCGCGTTCAACACGATGACGGGCGGCTTCAGCGGCTCGATCTGGGATCGTTTCGCGACCGTCGGTATCTCGAACGACCGCTACGGTACGCTGCTGCTGGGTCGCGAGCTCGCGATCGCCAACGGCGTGTGGGACTTCGACCCGTTCGGCCAGTCGGCCTGGTCGACGGCCTCGCTGGTGCGCGGCCGCAACTGGAACAAGACCAGCAACAACGTGTCGTACCAGTCGCCGTCGCTGTACGGCCTCGACTTCTACGGCCAGTTCTCGTTCTCGAACTCGACCAGCTTCAACGGCAACACGACGGCCGGCCAACCGGGTCGCGCGATGGGCGGTCAGGTCACCTATACGAACTCGCTGTTCCAGTTGCGCGGCATCTACGACGAAACGCGCGACAGCAACGGCCGCTTCTCGGACGTGTTCAACTACTCGCGCGAATACTTCGCGGGCGTGAACGTGTTCCTCGGCCAGTTCAAGGTTCAGGCGGCCTACCAGGCATCGCGCGCCGACGGCAGCGGCGGCCCGGCAGTGAACGCCGGCGTGACGGGTACGCAACAGGTGTGGGGCGGCGTGACGTGGCAGGCGACGCCGGCAGCGGCGCTGATCGCGGCCGTGTATCACGTGAACGCGAACCACGGCGGCGGCAACGCGAACATCTACACGGTCGGCGGCTCGTACAACATCTCGAAGCGCACGCTGTTCGACGTGCAGGTCGCGACGGTGCGCAACAGCTCGACGGCCAACTTCGGCCTGAACGCGAACGGTGCAGGCACCGCCGTGTCGACGGGCAACCCGCATGCGGGCGGCAGCCAGACCGGCGTCTACGCCGGCATCCAGCACCTGTTCTGATCAGGCGCCGTCAAAGAACGATTCGACAACACTTTCCACGCTGCTGCGAGAGGCGCGTATCGGTGCGGTACCCAACCGGGTATCCGCACCGTTTTTTCTTGGGGGGCCGGGTTCGTGCGACCCGTGGCCCGAGCGGCCGAAGCGGCCGGGAAGTGATCGAACGGCGCGAACGCGGCGCTCAGACGGCCGCTTCGTTCTCTTCGCCGGTGCGGATGCGGATCACGCGCTCGACGTCCGACACGAAGATCTTGCCGTCGCCGATCTTGCCGGTGCGCGCCGCACCGATCACCGCGTCGATCACCTGATCGACCTGCGCTTCCGCGACGACCACCTCGATCTTCATCTTCGGCAGGAAGTCGACCACGTATTCGGCGCCGCGATACAGCTCGGTATGCCCCTTCTGGCGGCCGAAGCCCTTCACTTCCGTCACGGTCAGGCCCGTGAGACCCACTTCGGCGAGCGCTTCGCGGACTTCGTCCAGCTTGAACGGCTTGATGATGGCGGTGATGCGTTTCATGATGGTTGTCCCTCAATGCTCGTTTGGATGAAAAATCGCGTTCCCGATTGTAAGCCGGCGGGCCGCCTCCGGCCCAGCACCGGTCAATCGAGCCGTTCGGTGAAGCGCGACGTGATCGGGTAGCGCCAGTCGCGCCCGAACGCGCGATGCGTGACGCGGATGCCGATCGGCGCCTGGCGGCGCTTGTACTCGTTGATCTTGATGAGCCGCGTCACGCGCTCGACGTCGGCCTGCGCGTAGCCGGCCGCGACGATCTCGGCGAGCGGCCGGTCTTCTTCCATGTACATCCGCATGATCGCGTCGAGCACGTCGTACGGCGGCAGGCTGTCCTGGTCGGTCTGGTTCTCGCGCAGCTCGGCCGACGGCGCACGCGTCAGAATCCGCTCGGGAATCACGTCGCGCAGCGCGTAATCGGTCGTTTCGTTGCGGTAGCGGCACAGTTGGTACACGAGCGTCTTCGCGATGTCCTTGATCACCGCAAAACCGCCGGCCATGTCGCCGTACAGCGTGCAGTAGCCGACCGCCATCTCGCTCTTGTTGCCGGTCGTCAGCACGATCGAGCCGAACTTGTTCGACAGCGCCATCAGCAGCGTGCCGCGGATGCGCGCCTGGATGTTCTCCTCCGTCGCGTCTTCCGCGCGACCCGCGAATTCGCCCGCGAGCGCGGTACGGAATGCATCGAACATCGGCGCGATCGCGATCTCGTCGTAGCGCACGCCGACGCGCCGCGCCATCTCCGCCGCATCGGTGGTCGAGATGTCGGCCGTGAAGCGCGACGGCATCATCACCGCACGCACGCGCTCGGGCCCGAGCGCATCGCACGCCACGGCCAGCACCAGCGCCGAGTCAACGCCGCCCGACAGCCCGATCAGCACGCCGGGAAAGCCGTTCTTGCCGATGTAGTCGCGCACGCCGGTCACGAGCGCGCGGTACACCTGCGCGTGCGTCGACAGCTCGGGCGCGACCGCGCCGGGCAGCGGCCGCGCGCCGTCGAATTCGACGATCGCGTGCCCTTCGTCGAACTGCGGCATCTTCGCGACGAGCGCGCCGTCGCCGTCAAGCACGAACGATCCGCCGTCGAACACGAGTTCGTCCTGGCCGCCGACGAGGTTCACGTACACCATCGGCAGCCCGGTCTCGCGAATCCGCGCGCGCAGGATGTCGATGCGCACCGCTTCCTTGTTCATGTGATACGGCGAGCCGTTCGGGATCAGCAGCACCTGCGCGCCGGCCGCCTTCGCGATCTGCGCGGCCGACGCATGCCACGCATCCTCGCAGATGATCACGCCGTATTTCACGCCGTTCAGCTCGAACACGAGCGGCTCGGTGTCGGTCGCGAAATAGCGCTTCTCGTCGAATACCTCGGCGTTCGGCAGATCCTGCTTGCGGTAGGTGCCGACGATCTCTCCGTCGACGATCAGCGACACCGCGTTGAAGGTATCGGTGGGCGGCACGCCGCGCTCGATCGGGCGGTTTGCATTACCATCGACGGCTGACGCGCCGCCCGCACCGCGCAGCGGATGGCCGACCAGCACCGCGAGCCCGTCGAACGCCTTCAGCGCGTCGGCGAGCGCATCGAGCGCGGCGGCCGCCGCCGCGTAGAACGCGGGTCGCAGCAGCAGGTCTTCGGGTGGATAGCCGGACAATGCGAGTTCGGGGGCGACCATCAGTTGCGCACCATCGTTGTGCGCGGCGCGCGCGGCCGCGACGATGCGCGCGACGTTGCCGGCGAAATCGCCGACGGTGACGTTGATCTGGGCGAGAGCGAGTCGGGTCTTCATGGCGGGGTCGGCGCAACCCGGCGGCGCGCCTTGAACGGCTGACGAAATCGATTCGGGCGCGGGCCACGGCGGCCCGCATCCGGCAACATCCAACGGTACGGATTCACGCTTGAAACACGAACGCATCGATTATCGCACGGGCATCCTGTCGTCCCCCGCCGAGGTGCCGGCCGACGAATGGAACGCGCTGCTCGCGGGCGACGCGCAGCCCACGCCGTTCCTGCGCCACGAATTCCTCGACGCGCTGCACGTCGCGCGCTGCGCGGTGGACGACACCGGCTGGTCGCCGCACTTCGTCACGCTGACCGACGCGCGCACCGGCCGGCTCGCGGCCGCCGCGCCCGTCTACGCGAAACAGCATTCGTACGGCGAATACGTGTTCGACTGGGCGTGGGCCGACGCATATCAACGCAACGACCTGCCCTACTACCCGAAGCTGCTGTGCGCGGTGCCGTTCACGCCGGTGCAGGGCACGCGGCTGCTCGCGGCCGACGACGACGCGCGCCGCCGGCTCGCGGCCACGCTGCTCGCGTTCGCCGAGCAGAGCGACGTGTCGTCGCTGCACGTGCTGTTCCCGACCGGCGACGAAGCGCGGCTGCTCGAATCGATGGGGATGATGCTGCGCGAAGGCGTGCAGTTCCACTGGCTCAACGACGGCTACCGCCACTTCGACGATTTCCTCGGCACGCTCGAGCAGAAGAAGCGCAAGAACATCCGCGCGGAGCGGCGCAAGGTACACGACGCGGGCGTGACCTTCCGGCGGCTCACTGGCGATCAAATCACCGACGCCGACTGGCGCTTCTTCTCGCGCTGCTATCGGCAAACGTACCGCGAGCATTATTCGAGCCCGTACCTGAACCTCGACTTCTTCCGCACGATCGGCGCGACGATGCCCGAGAACCTGCTGCTCGTGATCGCGGAAGCCGACGGCCGGCCGATCGCGAGCGCGCTCGCCGTGTACCGGCGCGGCGAGCACGGCGGCGGCACGCTGTACGGCCGCTACTGGGGCGCGATCGAGCACGTGCCCTGCCTGCATTTCGAAACCGCCTACTACCAGCTGCTCGAATTCTGCATCGAGGCCGGACTCGACACGTTCGAAGGCGGCGCGCAGGGCGAGCACAAGCTCGCGCGCGGTTTCCTGCCGACCGTCACGCACTCCGCGCACTGGCTCGCGCATCCGGCGTTTTCCGATGCGGTCGCGCGCTTTCTCGAACGCGAGACCGAGCATATCCACGCGTACGTCGACGAACTGCGCGAACACGATCCGTTCCGGCGCAACACCGGCTAGCGCCGTCCGACGCGCCGCGCACGCGGCGAAGCCACGCAAGTGCCCCGCCGCCTGCCGTCCGGCCGCCGCGCGTTCAGTGCGCGGCGAGCGTCACGGTCTGCGACAGCGCCTGCGGATCGCGCGACGACGCGGCCGTCGACAGCCCGTAGCTGCCCGCGCCGATCCGCCATGCGTGCGCGCTCGCATCCCACACCGCGAAGCGCTGCGCCGGCACCGCGACGCTGACCGTGCGCGCCTCGCCCGGCTGCAGCGCGACCTTGGTCCAGCCGACGAGCCGCTTCGGCGGCTCGCCGAGCGACGCGGGCAGCGCCGCGTAGATCTGCACCGTATGCGTACCGGCGCGCGCACCGGTGTTCGTCACCGTCACGCCGACCGTCACGTTGCCCGCGGCGTCAGCCTGCGCGGACATCGCCGACAACGCATACGTCGTGTACGACAGCCCGTAGCCGAACGGGAACAGCGGCTCGATCGCCTTCGCGTCGAACCAGCGATAGCCGTACGCGAGCCCTTCCGCGTAAACGTTCTGCAGGTTCGACGGATCGATCGTCGGCTGCGGCAGGTCGGCTTCCTGCTTCGGGAACGTGAGCGGCAGCCGGCCCGACGGGTTCGCGTCGCCGAACAGCAGGTCTGCGATCGCCTGGCCGCCTTGCGCGCCCGGATACCACACGTCCAGCACGCCATGCACGTTCGCGAGCCACGGCATCAACACCGGGCTGCCGTTCTCGAGCACGACGATCACGCGCCTGGCCTTCGCGGCGACCGCGGCGATCAGCGCGTTCTGGTCGTATTGCTGGTTGTACGGGTCCGCCTTCGCATCGGGCAACGACAGGCTCGCGAGGTCGAGCCCTTCCGTCTGCCACTGCGTGGCGAACACGATCGCGACATCGGCCTGTGCGGCCGCGCTCGCCGCGGCATTCGCGTCGGTCCCGTCGAGATAGCTGACCGACGCGTTCGGCGCCTTCGCACGAATCGCGGCGAGCGGCGCGGACTTGTACCAGGTCGCGCACCCGCCGAACAGCATGCCGGCCGGTTGCTGGCAGGACGTCACCGCGTTGCCGTCGATCGCCGGCACCGCGCCCGAGCCGCCGCCCGACAGCACGCCCGCGTCCGCATGGCCGCCGATCACGACGACCGACTTGAGCGCGCCGGCGGCGAGCGGCAGCACCGGCTGCGTGTCGCCCGGCGCGGCCGCGTTCTTCAGCAGCACCGCCGCTTGCCGTGCGATCGCGAGCGCATCGGCGTTGCCGGCGGCTTCGTCGATCGCGCCGCCCGGCTTCGGCGGCGCGTCCATCACGCCGATGCGAATCAGCGTGCGCAGCTTGCGCTGCACCATGTCGTTCAGCCGCGCGACCGACACGCTGCCGGCCTGCAGTGCCGCGCGCAGCTTCGAATTGAAGTACGAGCCGAGCGGCGCGTTGCCGTCGTCGGCCGCGCCGGGCTGTTCCTCGTCGAGCCCGGCCTGCACGGCCGCGACCGTCGAATGCGTCGCGCCCCAGTCGGACTGCACGACGCCCTTGAAACCCCACTCGTTCTTCAGCACCGTCGTCAGCAAATAGGGGTTCTCGCACGCATACACGCCGTTCAGCTTGTTGTACGAGCACATCACGTTGCCCGGCTGGCCCTCCTTCACGCCGATCTCGAACGCGAGCAGTTCGGCCTCGCGCATGGTTCGCTCGTCGACGACCGAATCGACCGTCATCCGGTTGGTTTCCTGGTCGTTGAACGCGAAATGCTTGATCGTCGCGATCACCTTCTGCGCCTGCGTGGCCTGCGTGCGCGCGGCGCTCAGCGTGCCCGCGAGCACCGGGTCCTCGCCCATGTATTCGAAGGTGCGGCCGTTGCGCGGCTCGCGCGCGAGGTTCACGCCGCCGCCGAGCCCCTCCGCGAAACCCAGCGCGCGCAGTTCGAGCGCGATGCGCGTGCCGTAGGCACCCGCGAGCGCCGGGTCCCACGTCGCCGCGAGCGCGACCGGCGCGGGCAGCGCGGTCACGCGCGCATTCTTCACGTTCACGCCGCCCGCCGAGTCGGCGCTGCTGACCGCCGGAATGCCGAGCCGCGGCACGCCCGGGATGTAGCTCGCGCCGTTCAGCGCGTCGTCCGGAAACGGGCCGCCCAGGCTAAGCGCCGGCATGCCGGTGCCATGCACGAGCTGCAGCTTTTCGTCGGTCGTCAGCTGCGCGACGAGCGCGGCCGCGCGCTGGTCGGCGGCCGCGTCGGGGTCGGTCGGGGCGTGAATGTCGTCGCCGCCGCACGATGCGAGCAACACCGTGAGCGCACACGCGGACGCAATCGTCGAACACCGGAACAGCGAAGTTTTCATTGATCCTCCAGAATCGTTCTGTTGTACTTGTCGCCTCACTCCAGCGTCCGATTCTAAAAATCGACCGGTCACCACGCTTGACCGGCAGGAGCATGCGTTGACCTCTCGCAGCGGGGACAAACCCGAACGGCATGACGACAGGGAGACAGACATGGAGTTGCAACAGAAATCGGTATCCGTCCGGATCTACCGCTGGCTGTGCGAGGACGCGCGCGTGAACGGCATCGATCCCGCACCGCTGTACGAGACGCTCGGCATCGGGCCGGCCGAACTCGCCGACGACATGCGCCGCATCGCGGGCGACCGGCACGTGGCCGCGATGCGGCTGACGAGCGCCTGGCCGCTGTCGTGGCGTCGCCCGCCGCCGCAGGTCGTGCCGTGGCTCGTGCAGTTTCCCGAACTCGCGGGCGTCACGTGCAACGCGGCGACGCTGCGGAGCGCGCTGCACGGCTATCTGCACTATCGCGAGCTGATCGGCAACGTCGACTGGGTGTTCGCGCACGAAAACGGCGACGCGATCGCGCTCGAGTACGTGAACGAAGGCGACGGCCGGCACGCGGGCAGCGCGTTCACGAACCTCGCGATCCTCGCGGCGCTCGCACGCCTGTACGACCCGCACGCGCGCATCGACGACGCCGAATTCGCCGGTCGCGCGTTCGCGCCCGTTGCCGCGCTGCGCGACATGCTCGGCGCACAGGTATCGTTCGACGCCGCGCACAACCGCCTCGTGCTGCGCTCCGCGCACTTCGATACGCCGTTCGAGCGCTACAACGCACCGCTCGCCGGCATCCAGCGGCATGCGGCCGACGCCGTGCGCGAGCGCGTGCGTGCACGTTCGACGTTCGGCTCGTCGGTCGAGCAATGTGTGCGCGACTGGCTGCGCACGTCCGACGACGCCGACGTACCGACCGATACGCTGATGCAGCACGTGTGCACGCGCTTCGCGATGTCGCGCTGGACGCTGCGCCGGCGGCTGCATCGCGAAGCCGTCGGTTTCCATGCGCTCGTCGCGCAGGCACGGCTCGGCGAGGCGCGCGACCTGCTGCTCAATACGCAGTTGCCGATCGGCGAGATCGGCGCGCGCGTCGGCTTTCGTTCGACGAGCGCGTTCACGCGCTTCTTCACGCGCGAACTCGGCGCGGCGCCGAGCCGCTTTCGCGACGGCCACGGCGACCGACGGCGTTGATGCGCGTTTTTTCTGAGACACTGGCGGCTTCGCATCCCGCCGCCCTGCCATGTCCTGGTTTCTATATCTGATCGAATGCGCCGACGACAGCGTCTACACGGGCATCACGACCGACGTCGCCGCGCGCTTCGACGAACACGCGTCCGGCAAGGGCGCGCGCTACACGCGCTCGCGCAAGCCGCGCGCGGTGCTCGCGTCGTTTCCGTTGCCAGACCGGTCGAGCGCGTCGCGCGCCGAATACTGGGTGAAGCGGCTCACGCCCGCGAAGAAGCGCGAGCTGGCGGCCGGGTTGCGGACGCTGGAATCGGTGTTGCCCGTGGTGGTCGCGCTCGACGAGAGCGGCGACACGGCCGCGACGAAGGCGATGGTGCGCGGGCGGAAGAAGGGGAAGGCGGAAAAGGTCGACGATGCGGCGGAAACGGCTGCAACGGAACAGGTTGCCGGGAAAAAGGTGAAGACGGGGAAAGTTGTCGGGTCTGCAGCAGCGACGAAAACGGCGAAGCCCGCGAAGCACAAACAAGCGTCGAAGTCGACGAAGGCAAATCAAGGCGCGCCGGACGCGAAACGTGCAAAAGCCGACGGCGATGCAACCGCAAAAACGACCGCATCGCGTCTCACACCGGTAAGGAAACCCGATCTGCCCGCATCCGCGTCGTCAAAAAGGAAGGCGCCGGCCGCCGCCGGCAAACCCGCCGCGAACGTACGCGAAGACGCCGCTTCCGCACCGGTCCGCCGCCGTCCTGCGGCCACGCAAGCCGCCGAAGCGACCGCTCCGTCCGTTGCCGCGCCCCGCGCCGGACGCGCGAAGAACGCACCGGCCACCGCGCTCCCGCCCGTCTCCGCTTCCGCCCGCCGGAAAACCGCGCGCGCAAAACAAAACCGCGCGGCCTCCTCCTGAGGAGACACGCGCGGTTCGCGTTCCGTACGAGCCGGCCGTCGGCCGGCACGCCGCTTACTTCTTGTAGTTCGCGGCGCCGTCGGTGATTTCCTTGTGCGCGGCTTCGATGCCGGCCCAGCCTTCGACCTTCACCCACTTGCCCTTCTCGAGCGCCTTGTATTGCTCGAAGAAGTGCTTGATCTGGTCCTTCAGGTACTCGGGAACGTCGTCGATCGTCTTCAGGTTCGCCGTCATCGGGCAGATCTTGTCGTGCGGCACCGCGACCAGCTTCGCGTCGACGCCCGACTCGTCGGTCATCTGCAGCATGCCGAGCACGCGCGAACGCACGATCGAGCCGGCCAGCAGCGGGAACGGCGTGATCACCAGCACGTCGACCGGATCGCCGTCGCCCGACAGCGTCTGCGGGATGTAGCCGTAGTTCACCGGGTAGCGCATGCCCGTGCCGATGAAGCGGTCGACGACGAGGAGGCCCAGTTCCTTGTCCGCCTCGTACTTCACCGGATCGCTTTGCGCGGGAATCTCGATGATCACGTTGAAATCTTGCGGCAGGTCCTTGCCGGCCGGAACATGATTGAAGCTCATGAGCACTCTCTGTAGGTCGATGGGAATTCGGGACAGGGCGCCGCGGCCGATGCACCGCCGCGGGCGTCCCCCAAAAAGGAATGCGCCATTATAGCCAATCGACCGGTGGCGTCCGGATGACGATCGGCGCGATAATCGTTCCGGATGTCCGGCCGTCGAACCGGCGGCGGCGTGGCACGTCGATTACAAAGCATGGCACCCGGGTAAGCGCTGAAGCGCTAACTTGAGTCGACCGCTATGCATGGGACCCGGGTAAGCGCTAAAGCGCAAACTTGGATCGACCGCTATGCATGGGACCCAAGTAAGCGCTAAAGCGCTAACTTGGATCGACCGCTATGCATGGGACCCAAGTAAGCGCTAAAGCGCTAACTTGGGTCGACAGGAGGAGGCATGGAAGAGGCGAAGCACTTCATCGCGGGCGAATGGACGTTGCCCGCGCAACTGGAAACCATCGCGGTCGTCGATCCGTCCGACGGCCTGCCGTTCGCGACGATCGCACGCGGCACCGCGCCCGACATCGAGCGCGCGGTCGCCGCGGCCCGCGACGCGTTCGCGGGCCCGTGGGGCGCCGCGAGCGCCGCCGAACGCGGCCGCGTGCTGATGCGGCTGTCGGCGCGCGTGGCCGATTCGATCGAGGAACTCGCCGCGATCGAGGCGCGCGACACCGGCAAGCCGCTGAAACAGGCACGCGCCGATGCAGCCGCGCTCGTACGCTACTTCGAGTTCTACGCGGGCGCCGCCGACAAGCTGCACGGCGAAACCCTCCCCTACCAGGCCGGCTACACCGTGCTGACGGTGCGCGAGCCGCACGGCGTCACGGGCCATATCGTGCCGTGGAACTACCCGATGCAGATCTTCGGGCGCAGCGTGGGCGCGGCGCTCGCGGCCGGCAACGCATGCGTGGTCAAACCGGCCGAGGACGCGTGCCTATCCGTGCTGCGCGTCGCCGAGCTGGCCACCGAGGCCGGGCTGCCGGCCGGCGCGCTCAACGTCGTCACCGGCTACGGCCATGAAGCGGGCGCCGCGCTCGCCCGCCATCCGGGCATCGATCACATCTCGTTTACGGGTTCGCCAGCCACCGGCAAGCTGGTCACGCAGATGGCGGCCGAGAACCACGTGCCGGTCACGCTCGAACTCGGCGGCAAGTCGCCGCAAATCGTGTTCGCCGACGCCGATCTCGACGCGGCGCTGCCCGTGCTCGTGTCCGCGATCGTGCAGAACGGCGGGCAAACGTGCTCGGCCGGCAGCCGCGTGCTGATCGAGCGCGCGGTGTACGAGCCGCTCGTCGAGCGCCTCGCCACCGCATTCAACGGGCTGCGCGTCGGCCCGAGCCGCGCCGATCTCGACTGCGGCCCGCTGATCAACGCGAAGCAGCAGCAGCGCGTGTGGGATTTCCTGTCCGACGCGCAGCACGACGGCATTCCGATGGCCGCGCACGGGCAGGTCGTCGCCGACGCGCCCGAAAGCGGCTTCTACCAGGCGCCCGCGCTGTTGCGCGACGTGCCGCCGTCGCACCGGCTCGCGCAGGAGGAAGTGTTCGGTCCCGTGCTCGCGGCGATGCGTTTCGTCGACGAGGACGAAGCCGTCGCGCTCGCGAACGGCACGCCGTACGGCCTCGTCGCAGGCATCTGGACACGCGACGGCGCCCGCCAGATGCGGCTTGCGCGGCGCCTGCGCGCGGGTCAGGTGTTCATCAACAACTATGGCGCGGGCGGCGGCGTCGAGCTGCCGTTCGGCGGCGTCGGCCATTCGGGCCATGGCCGCGAGAAAGGTTTCGAGGCGCTGTACGGCTTCACCGCGCTGAAGACGATCGCAATCCGGCACGGCTGAACGCGCGGCGCGGGATATGCGGCCGGCCGCGCCCGGCCGCATATCGACACACGACGACTCTCGTCACCAGCACAGGAGACACACCATGCGGTTGAGCGGCAAGACGGCCATCGTCACGGGCGGCGGCTCGGGATTCGGCGAAGGCATCGCGAAGACGTATGCGCGCGAAGGCGCGAACGTCGTCGTCAACGACCTGAACGGCGCGGCGGCCGAGCGCGTCGCGAGCGAGATCGCGCTGGCGGGCGGCAAGGCGATCGCGGTGGCCGGCGACGTGTCGAAGGAGGACGACTGGCGCGCGCTGCTGCAGGCCGCGCTCGACGATTTCCATTCGGTGCGGATCGTCGTGAACAACGCGGGCACCACGCACCGCAACAAGCCCGTGCTCGACGTGACGGAGGCCGAATTCGACCGCGTGTACGCGGTCAACATGAAGAGCCTGTTCTGGTGCGTGCAGACCTTCGTGCCGTACTTTCGCGCGCAGGGCGGCGGCGTGTTCGTGAACGTCGCGTCGACGGCCGGCGTGCGGCCGCGCCCGGGCCTCGTCTGGTACAACAGCACGAAGGGCGCGATGATCACCGCGAGCAAGTCGCTCGCGGCCGAGCTCGGCGCCGACCGCATCCGCGTGAACTGCATCAACCCGGTGCTCGGCGAAACCGCGCTGATGACCGAGTTCATGGGCTGCGAGGATACGCCGGAAAATCGCCGCCGCTTCCTCGCGACGATCCCGCTCGGCCGCTTCTCGACGCCGCAGGACATCGCGAACGCCGCGCTGTATCTTGCGTCCGACGAAGCCGAATTCATCACCGGCGTGTGCCTCGACGTCGACGGCGGACGCTGCATCTAGTCGTACCGGGCCGCATGATTACCCGTCTTGCTTCACACGAAACCGGATCGGACGCGCCGCTGCGTCTGCGCCGGCCAACTACAACGACAGCGGTACACGGGATCCAGGTAACCGCTACGCGCTAACTTAGACAGGAGACAACATGGCAACATCGACGCAATCGCTGCCGGGCTCGTCCGGCGCATTCGAAGAAGCAACCTATCGCAAGGTGTCGTGGCGGCTCCTGCCGCTCCTGCTGCTGTGCTACGTGGTCGCGTATCTCGACCGCGTGAACGTCGGGTTCGCGAAGCTGCAGATGGCGAGCGACCTGAACCTGAGCGATACCGTGTACGGGCTCGGCGCGGGGATCTTCTTCTTCGGCTATTTCCTGTTCGAGGTGCCGAGCAACATCATCCTGCACAAGGTCGGCGCCCGCGTGTGGATCGCCCGCATCATGGCGACGTGGGGCGTGATCTCGATCCTGACGATGTTCGTCACGACGCCCGCGATGTTCTACGTGATGCGCTTCCTGCTCGGCGTCGCCGAAGCGGGCTTCTTCCCCGGCGTGATCCTCTACCTCACCTACTGGTATCCCGCGCACCGGCGCGGCCGGATGACGACGTTCTTCATGACGGCCGTCGCGCTGTCCGGCGTGATCGGCGGACCGATCTCCGGCTTCATCCTGAAGGCGTTCGACGGCGTGAGCGGCTGGCACGGCTGGCAATGGCTGTTCCTGCTCGAAGGCATTCCGTCGGTGCTCGCCGGCGTGCTCGTGTTCTTCGCGCTCGACGAGCGGATCGTGAAGGCGACGTGGCTGACCGACGAAGAAAAGGCGCTGCTCGCCCGCAACGTCGACGCGGAGGAAGCCGCCAAGGAAGACCCGCCGCTCGGCGCCGTGATGTCGAGCCCGCGCGTCTGGCTGATGGCGCTGATCTATTTCTCGTTCGTGATGGGGCTCTACGGCGTCGGCTTCTGGCTGCCGACGATCATCAAGGCGACGGGCGTGACCGACACGCTCATGATCGGCCTGCTGTCGGCGATTCCCTATGCGGCCGCGGTGGTCGCGATGATCCTGATCGCGCGCAGCGCGGACAAGCGCCGCGAACGCCGCTGGCACCTCGCGATTCCGGCCGCGATCGGCGCGCTCGGCCTCGTGCTGTCGGTGATCTGGGCGCACCAGACTGCGCTCGCGATGCTCGGTCTCACGCTCGCGACGATCGGCATCCTGACGACGCTGCCGCTGTTCTGGAGCCTGCCGACCGCCTTCCTCGGCGGCACGGCCGCCGCGGCCGGCATCGCGATGATCAACTCGATCGGCAACCTCGCGGGCTTCCTGAGCCCGTACCTGATGGGCTGGCTCAAGCAGGCGACGAGCACCAACGATGCGGGCATGTACATGCTGGCCGGCTTCCTCGTGCTCGGCGGGCTGCTGGCGCTGTCGGTGCCGAAGCGGCTCGTCGACAAGTGACGACGCGCGGCGCGTAACGATCATGTCGACGGAGTCAACCCGCATGCCCCACCGAATCGTTCAGGTAGCCGGCAGCCGTGTGCTGGTCCGCGATCCTTCCGCCGGCCTCGTGCAGCGGGAAAGCGACGCGCTCGATCTCGTCGCGCTCGCACACGAGCATGAAGCCGACTGGATCGCCGTTCCCGCCGACACGCTGCACGACGACTTCTTCCGGCTCGACAGCAGGCTGGCCGGCACCGTGCTGCAAAAGCTGGCCAACTACGGCGTCCGGCTCGGCGTCGTCGGCGACATCGACCGTTGGCTCGCGCACAGCGAAGCGCTGCGCGCGCTCGTTCGCGAGTGCAATCGCGGGCAATCGGTCTGGTTCGCCGCAAGCGAGGACGACCTGCTGCGCAGGCTCGGCGCGTAACGCGCCGCGCGCCCCGCTGCCTCGCGACGGACGAAAAAAAGCCCCGAAGGCCGATCGGCGTTCGGGGCTTTTTGCGCGGCGCGGCGCAGCGTCACACCACGGTGATCGCCAGCGCGCTTTCGCGGTAGTGCTTCGCGGCCTTGTCGGTTTCGCCGAGCTGCTCGAACAGGCGGGCGAGCGCGCGATGCGCGCGCACCTTCAGCGCCTCGTTGTCGGCCAGCTTCAGCGCCGACTCGAGGAACGACTGCGCCTTGCCCCACAGCTGCTGCTGCTGGCAGAGACGGCCGAGCGCGAACAGCAGGTCGGCATCCTCCGGATGATCCTTCTTCCAGCCTTCGGCCCTCTGGATCAGCGGCAGCGCATCGGCGCCGGCCGTGTCCGGGTAACGGCGCAGCAGGCGCGCATCCCAGTTGTGCGCGAGCGCGTCCTCGACGATGCGGCGCGCTTCGTTGCGGCGCTCGAGCGGCACGAGCAGTTCGGCCGCGAGATCGGCCAGGCGCGGCGACTGGCGCTCGACCGGCGACAGCGACTGCCACACTTCGAGCAGCGCATCCGGGTCGTGCCGGCGCTCGCGCAGCAGGTTTTCCGCCGCCTGCTGGCGCAGCCGCACGGCCGCGGCCGGATGCAGCGCCTCGCGCTTCTCGAGCGCCTTCGCGAGCTTCAGCACCTCGGCCCAGTTCTTCAGTTGCTGCTGCGCCCGCAGCGCGACCTGCTGCGCATGAATGCGCTTGCCGCCGGCCTGCATGTCGGCCAGCGCGGCGAGCGCGCCGTCGGCGTCGCGCGCATCCGCGCGCATGTCGGCCGCGGCAAGCAGCCGCGCATCCTGCCATTCGGGCGCGTCGACCTTCGACAGCCAGTCGTCGCGGCGCGTGTACTCGTGCATCCGGTGCGCGGCCGTGGCGCCGACGAGACTCGCGGCGCCCAGGTTCGCATCGACGGCCAGCGCTTCACGCGCGGCCTTCTCCGCACGCGAGAAGCGGCCCGCGTACAGGTTCGCGATCGCATCGCGCAGCGACGCCTGCGCCTTCTCGTTGCGCGAACGCGCCCGATACGCGGCGACCCGCTGCGGCATGCGCCAGATGTTGCGCACGATGCGCAGCAGTGCGTACACGACGATGAACAGCACGACGATGGCGATCACGAACAGGTTCAGCGACACGTCGATCCGGTACGGCGGATAGACGAGCAGCACCTGCCCCGCGTCGAAACGGCCGACGGTGGCGAGCGCCGCGGCGATCGCGAACAGGACCGCGAGCCAGACGATTCCTCGAAGCGTCATCGTTACCCCCGGCTCTTGAACTGCTGAACGGCGTTCAGGCTCGTGTTCAGGTTCGGCACCGCGACCGTCAGCGATGCGCCGTCGACCTGCCTGAGCAGATCCTCGACGATCTGCGTGTCCTTCGACGCCTGATCGAAATACTTGCCCAGCGACGCCTGGGCGGCGTGCAGGTCGGCCTTCATCGCGCTGTCGTTGCGCGCCAGCAGCGACAACCGCGCGGTGAGCAGGCGCAGCTTCACGTTCTCGCGCACGAAGTAGCCCTGGTCGGGCGACGCGAGCATCGCGTCCGCGTTGTCGATCCGGCGCACCTGCACGAGGCCCTTCAATTGCTGGCCGAGGCCGGCCGAGAAGTCGTGCCACCACACCTTCCAGCGCGGCTCGCCGGCCGCGACCGACGACGCGGTGTCGTCCGGCGCGGCCTTCGGCGCCGCGTGCGGCACGATCGCCTCGCCGGACAGCGGCAGCGCGTCGATTTTGGCGATCGCGTCGTCGAGCTTGATCGCGAGGCCGGTGAGATCGGCCGCCGGCGCGGCCTTCAGCTTCTCGATGTCCTGCGCGAGCGCCTTGCGCACCGTGACGGCCTGCGCGCTCTGCGACGTCGCGAGACGCGCGTCGGCGTTCTGCAGCGCGATCAGCGCGAGCTGCGTGTTGCCGGTCAGTTGAAGCTGCTGGCTCGCGCTCGACAGCATCTGGTCGACTTCCTCGAGCATCCACGCATCGCGGTTGCGCGACAGGTCCTGGTATTGCTGCTGCAGCGCCTGCTGCGCGCTCTGCGCATCGGCGAGCTTGCCGTCGAGTTGCGCGAGTTGCGTGTCGACCTGGTGCGTGCTGGCAAGCGCCTGCTCGGTCTTCGTCCGCGTTTCGGCCACTTGCGCGTCGAGCGCCTTCTGGCGCGCGACGAACGTGCCGTCGAGCCGGTCGATCTTGCGGTTCAGCGCGTAGCCGCCGACACCCGCCGCGCAGCCGAGCACGACGACGACGAACCACAGCACCGCGCTGCCGCCGCGGCGCGCACGCGGTTCGGGCGCGAGATAAGGAGGGCTGGACGGCGGCGCGGATGCAGCGGCCGGCTGGGAAGCGACGCTTTTGGAATCGTTGGTATCTGTCATGCGTTTAGTCACCGGTGCGGCTGTCGCCGGTTGGACGGCCTCGTCGGCCATCGTTCGAAACGCGCGGACGATGCGCTCATCGCCCGCGCCGGTCAGCGTAATCCTATCAAAACCCAATGCACGCGCGGTCTGCTCGATCCGCGGGTGCGGCGTGACGAGCGGCGCATGCTTCAGCGCGTCGATCTCGGCATCGTTCAGGTGGGCCCGCGCGAGCTCGTGCAGGTTGCGCACGCCTTCCGAGCTCGTGACGAGCCACGCGTGCGGCTGGCCGTCGAGCAGCGCGTGCACGCGCTCCCACGCGCCGACGCGCGGCTCCGGCACGACGCGCCGGTACGCGGCGACGAGCGTGACGTCCGCCCCGGCCTCGCGCAGGCGCTCGGCGAGCCATTCGCGCCCGCCGTCGCCGCGCACGATCAGTACGCGCTTGCCCGCCAGCGCCTGCGCGCCGCCGAACGCGGCCTCGATGCTCGCGAACAGGCTTTCCGAATCGTAATGGGGCACGCCGCCGTCGGCCGGCGCCTGCGGCGCGATCACGCGATGCGCGGGCGCCGCGATGCCGCGGCGCTCGAGCGCCGCGACACTGCCGGGCCCGACCACGCCGACCGGCAGCGCGTTCGGCCAGATCGCGTCGTACCGCGCGAGCGCGCGGTCGATCGCGTTCGGCGACACGAAAATCACCAGCGCGTAGTCGGCCAGCGCCGCGAACGCGGCGTCGAGCGGCGCCGGATCGTCGACCGGCGCGATATCGATCAGCGGGAATTCGAGCACGTCGCAACCGGCGTCGGCCAATTGCGACGCGAGCGCGTCGGACTGCCCGTCCGGACGCGTCAGGACAGCGGTGAACGCGCGCGCGCCGCCCGCCATCAGGCGTCGCCCTTGCCCGCGGCCTGCGAGCCCGCGAGCAGCGCCTGGACGATGTCGAGCGCGCCTTGCGCCTCGAGTTCGTCGGACACCGCGCGGCCGAGCGCGAGCGCATCGGCGACGGTCATGACCGCGCCGCACGCGTCGGCCGTCAGCACGCGCTTGCCGTCGGTGGTCGACACGCGGCCCGTGAGGTACAGCTCGCCCGCGCGCCACACTGCGTGCGCGGCGAGCGGCACCTCGCAACTGCCGCCGAGCGCGCGCGACACCATCCGCTCGGCCTCGACCGCAAGCGCGGTCCGCGGGTCGTGCAGCGGCGCGAGCCACGCGGCGACATCGCCGCGGTGCGCGGCGATCTCGATGCCGAGCGCGCCCTGGCCGGCTGCGGGCGGGCTGGCTTCGACGTCGAGCAGCGCACGGATCCGCGTTTCGAGGCCGAGGCGTTTCAGGCCGGCGGCCGCGAGGATGATCGCCGCGTAGTCGCCGCGGTCGAGCTTCGCGAGGCGCGTGTCGAGGTTGCCGCGCAGCGGCAGGACATCGAGATGCGGGTAGCGCGAACGCAGCATCGCCTCGCGGCGCAGGCTCGACGTGCCGACGACCGCGCCAGCCGGCAGCGCGTCGAGCGACGCGTAGTCGTTCGACACGAACGCGTCGCGCGGATCTTCGCGTTCCATGATCGCGGCAAGCGAGAAGCCGTCGGGCAGCGCCATCGGCACGTCCTTCAGCGAATGCACGGCGAGATCGGCGCGGCCGTCGGCCAGCGCGGCCTCCAGTTCCTTCACGAACAGGCCCTTGCCGCCGACCTTCGACAGCGTGCGATCGAGAATCTGATCGCCGCGCGTCGTCATCCCGAGGATTTTCACGTCACAAGCTGGATATAATTTGCGCAGCGCATCACGCACATGTTCGGCTTGCCACATCGCCAGGCGGCTCTCGCGCGAAGCAATCGTCAACGTCGCGGGCGGCTGTGCCTGCTGCGGCCCGGCCGCGGGGGTCTCGGAATTCATTGCTGGAACATCGAAGGACGGGATTGAAGATCGAACAATGGTAGCACGCACGCCCCGGCCCGCCCGGGCCCCGAGCCTGCGCCCGGCCTGCTTCCGCGCGGGTTGCGGCGCCGTTGTGCGGATGTGCCGCACGTAGCTGGTTGCTTGACCGCAGTTCCCGCAGTTTCCGCAGTTCCTTTTGACTCGAGCTTTCCCAAGGAAACCCATCGTGAAGTCTTCCGGATCGGCGCGTACGGCGCGCCGCAATGCTGCCTTGCCCTCCCCCGATGCCTCGACGGGCACGCTCGCCACCGCCGCGAACGGCCGTGCGAAAACGGCAACGAAACCCACGGCAACGAAACCGAAAGACCCGATACGTCAGACAAAACGCGCGACGAAAGCCCCCGGCCCCGCCGCCCGCAATGCCGTCGCGCCGAAGGCCGGCACCCGCACGCGCGACGACAAGGATCGCCCGCTGTTCGAGGACATCCGCTTCCTCGGCCGCCTGCTCGGCGACGTCGTGCGCGAACAGGAAGGCGATACGGTGTTCGACGTCGTCGAGACGATCCGCCAGACCGCGGTCAAGTTCCGCCGCGAGGACGACAGCGAAGCCGCGCAGACCCTCGAGAAGAAGCTGCGCAAGCTGACGCCCGAGCAGACGGTGAGCGTCGTGCGCGCGTTCAGCTATTTCTCGCACCTGGCGAACATCGCGGAAGACCGTCACCACAACCGCCGCCGCCGCATCCACGCGCTGGCCGGCTCCGCGCCGCAGCCCGGCACGGTCGCATATGCGCTCGACCAGCTGAAAACCACCGGCAACGCGTCGAAGCGCCTGCTGCAGCGCTTCTTCGACGATGCGCTGATCGTGCCGGTGCTGACCGCGCACCCGACCGAAGTGCAGCGCAAGAGCATCCTCGACGCGCAGCACGACATCGCGCGCCTGCTCGCCGAACGCGACCAGGAGCTGACCGCGCGCGAGCGCCAGTACAACGAAGCGATGCTGCGCGCACGCGTGACCGCGCTGTGGCAGACGCGCATGCTGCGCGACTCGCGCCTGACGGTCGGCGACGAGATCGAGAACGCGCTGTCGTACTACCGCGCGACGTTCCTCGACGAGCTGCCCGCGCTGTACGGTGATATCGAGGCCGCGCTCGCCGAGCACGGCCTGTCGGCCCGCGTGCCCGCGTTCTTCCAGATGGGCAGCTGGATCGGCGGCGATCGCGACGGCAACCCGAACGTGACGGCCGCGACGCTCGACGAGGCGATCAACCGCCAGGCCGCGGTGATCCTCGAGCATTATCTGGAACAGGTGCACAAGCTCGGCGCCGAGCTGTCGGTATCGAACCTGCTGGTCGGCGCGAACGACGCGGTGAAGGCGCTCGCGGCAGCATCGCCCGACCAGTCGCCGCATCGCGTCGACGAACCGTATCGCCGCGCGCTGATCGGTATCTACACGCGGCTCGCCGCGAGCGCGCGCGTGCGTCTCGGCGAAGGCACGGTGCCCGTGCGCAGCGCGGGCCGCGGCGCGCCGCCGGTGCGCGCGATCCCGTATGAGGATTCCGAAGCGTTCGTCGCCGATTTGAAAGTGCTGACCGCGTCGCTCGACGAACACCACGGCGCGTCGCTCGCCGCGCCGCGCCTCGCGCCGCTCGTGCGCGCGGCCGAAGTGTTCGGCTTCCATCTCGCGAGCATCGACCTGCGCCAGAGTTCCGACATCCACGAGGCGGTGGTCGCCGAGCTGTTCGCGCGCGCGGGCGTCGAGGCCGACTATGCGGCGCTCGCCGAGGAAGACAAGCTGCGCGTGCTGCTCGCCGCGCTCGCCGATCCGCGCCCGCTGCGCTCGCCGTACCTCGAATACTCGGCGCTCGCGCAGAGCGAGCTCGGCGTGTTCGAGAAGGCACGCGAGGTCCGCGCGCAATTCGGTGCGCGTGCGGTGCGCAACTACATCATTTCGCACACGGAAACCGTCAGCGACCTCGTCGAGGTACTGCTGCTGCAGAAGGAGACGGGCCTGCTCGAAGGCACGCTCGGCGCGCCGGGCAGCGACGCGCGCAACAGCCTGATGGTGATCCCGCTGTTCGAGACGATTCCCGACCTGCGCGACGCGTCGCGCATCATGCGCGACTACTTCGCGCTGCCGGGCATCGACGCGCTGATCGCGCACCAGGGCGCCGAGCAGGAAGTGATGCTCGGCTACTCGGACAGCAACAAGGACGGCGGCTTCCTCACGTCGAACTGGGAGCTGTATCGCGCGGAACTCGCGCTCGTCGACCTGTTCCGCGAGCGCAAGATCACGCTGCGGCTGTTCCATGGGCGAGGCGGCACGGTCGGCCGCGGAGGCGGCCCGACCTACCAGGCGATCCTGTCGCAGCCGCCGGGCACCGTGAACGGGCAGATCCGCCTGACCGAACAGGGCGAGGTGATCGCGAGCAAGTTCTCGAACCCGTCGATCGGCCGGCGCAACCTCGAGACGGTCGTCGCCGCGACGCTCGAGGCGTCGCTGCTGCCGCAATCGAACGCACCGGCACAGTTGCCCGCGTTCGAGGCCGCGATGCAGACGCTGTCCGATTCGGCGATGGCCGCGTACCGCGCGCTCGTCTACGAAACCCCGGGCTTCACCGACTACTTCTTCTCGTCGACGCCCATCACCGAGATCGCCGAGCTGAACATCGGCAGCCGCCCGGCGTCGCGCAAGCTGCAGGATCCGAAGCAGCGCAGGATCGAGGATCTGCGCGCGATTCCGTGGGGCTTCTCGTGGGGCCAGTGCCGGTTGCTGCTGACCGGCTGGTACGGCTTCGGCAGCGCGGTGAGCGCCTATCTCGACGGCGCGCAGGACGACGCCGAACGCGCGAAGCGCGTGACGCTGCTGAAGAAGATGAACAAGACCTGGCCGTTCTTCGCGAACCTGCTGTCGAACATGGACATGGTGCTCGCGAAGACCGATCTCGCGGTCGCGTCGCGCTATGCGCAGCTCGTGTCCGACCGCAAGCTGCGCAAGCACGTGTTCGGGCGGATCGTCGCGGAATGGGAGCGCACGTCGCAGGCGCTCGCGGAAATCACCGGGCAGGAAGGCCGCCTCGCGAACAACCCGCTGCTCGCGCGCTCCATCAAGAACCGCTTCCCGTATCTCGATCCGCTGAACCACCTGCAGGTCGAGCTGATCAAGCGTCACCGCGCGGGTGACACCAACGCGCGGCTGCGCCGCGGGATTCACCTGACGATCAACGGGATCGCGGCCGGCCTGCGCAACACCGGCTGATCCGCAGGCCGCGCGGGCGCCGGGCGTGTTCGGCGCCGGCCGTAATAACGAAAGCCGCGATACGCGTTCCTGCGTATCGCGGCTTTTTTCATGCGCCGGCGCAACGCTGCAGTGCGCGCCGCATGCTCAGTGCGCGTCGATCAGCAACGCATCGTGCTCGAACGACCCGTCAGCCCGCACCGCGTAATAGCCGCGCACCTCGTCCGGCGCATGCGCCCACAGCGCACGAATCCCGGCGACGCTGTCGGCCGGCGTGCGGATGCGCGCG
>NZ_LZXX01000096.1:34418-34692 GCF_001729305.1 Burkholderia sp. A2
CGCGCGGTAGTCGCGCACGTGCGACGCGTCGCGCAGCACTTCCGCGGCCTGCAGGTACGTATCGAGCAGCGGATGGTCGTTGCCGGCGATGTCGATCATCAGCACCCGGCCGCCCGGCTTCAGCACGCGGCGCACCTCGGCGAGCGCCGCGCGCATGTCGTGCCAGTGATGCGCGCTCATCCGGCTCACGACCCAGTCGAACGTCGCGGTGTCGAACGGCAGCCGCTCGGCCGGACCCTGCTGCGTGCGGATGTTCGCGAGCCCGCGTTCGCGC
>NZ_LZXX01000097.1:0-45833 GCF_001729305.1 Burkholderia sp. A2
AGGTTCAGCAGCGCGTCGCGCGCGGGGTCGGTGGGGGCGGCGCTCGACGGCGGCGCCGCCCCCACCGACCCCGCGCGCGACGCGCTGCTGAACCTGATCGACACGCGGCTCGCGCAGATCGCCGACGCCGCCCGTCAAGCCACACCGAAGGAGTCTGCCCCTCATGCGCGTACCTGAACCGCCGGCCGCCTCGATCGCCGCCGCCGCGCTCGCGACCGCCGTCGCGCTGGCCGGCTGCGCGACGTCGTCGATCGATCTGGCGCCGGAGGCGTCCGACCGCCCGTGGCAGCCGCAAACGTCGGCCGCGGGCGACATCGTGGCGGCGCCGCCGCGCGCATCCGTGCAAGGTGCGCACGACTACACGCTGCCGGCCTCGCCGGCGCTCGCGTCGGTGTCGGCGCCGGCCGCGCTCGATGCCGCGCATGCGTACACGCTGCCCGAGCTGATCGATCTCGCTGAATCGGCGAACCCGCTGACCCGCATCGCCTGGAACGACGCGCGCAATGCGGCGCTCGCGGTCGGCCTCGCCAAGTCCGCCTATCTGCCGCGCCTGTCGGCGACGGCAATGGGCGCGTACCAGGCGAACCACGGTTCGACGTCGACGATCCTCGGCGATTCGTCGAGCAACACCACCGTGCACGGCACGATTTCGGCGCTGTCGCTGCAATGGTTGCTGTTCGATTTCGGCGGCCGCGCGGCGCGCGTCGAAGCGGCGGAGCAGGCGTCGATCGCGTCGAACGTCGCGTTCACGGCCGTGCACCAGCAGGTGATCCACGACGTGACCGTCTCGTACTACCGCTACGAAGCCGCCCGCTCGCGCGCGCTCAGCGCGCAACAGGGCCTCGCGAACGCGGATGCGATCCTTGCGGCGTCCCGCGCGCGGCTCAAGCACGGCGTCGGCACGGTCGTCGAGCTCGCGCAGGCGACGCAGAACCGCGCGCAGGCGAACCTCGCGCTCGTGCAGGCGAACGGCGCCGAGAGCGACGGCTACCTCGCGCTCGTCTCCGCGCTCGGCATCTCGCCGCTGTCGAAGCCGACGATCGCCGCGCTGCCGAAGCGGCCGCTGCCGCCCGCGCTCGGCTCGTCGGTCGATGCGATCGTGTCGGACGCGATCGCGCGCCGCCCCGATCTGCAGGGCGCGTTCGCGGTCGAAAAGGCCAATCGCGCGAAGATCAAGGCAGCGCAAGCCGCGTTCATGCCGAAGATCTTCCTGTCCGCATCGACGTCGTATGCGAGCGGCGGCACGTCCATCTCCGCGCTGCCCGCGATCGGCGACCAGGCGCCGACCGTCAACCTGAACGGCAGCCGCTACGGCGGCGGCGTGTTCCTCGGCGTGACGATTCCGCTGTACGACGGCGGCTTGCGCTCCGCCGTCTTGATGCAGGCGCGCAACGACGCGGACAACGCATCCGCTCGCCTCACGCGGACCAAGGAGGAAGCGGTGCGCCAGGTCGTCGCCGCGCAGAACGCGGTGCAGACGAGCCTGGCGTCGCACGACGCCGCGAAGGCACTCGTCGATGCCGCGCAAACCAGCTACGACGCGGCGCTGACCGCGTACCGGAGCGGCGTCGGTTCGGTCACCGACGCGACGATCGCGCAAAGCCAGTTGCTCGCCGCGCGGAACGCGGAAGTCGACAGCTATGCCGGCGCATTGTCGGCCGCCGCCGCGCTCGCGCTCGCGACGGGGACGATCGGCACGACCCGGTAGCGCCGCCGCGAGGCGGTTGACGCGGGCGCGCGCCGCCCACTAGAATGCCGCCCATTCTTCCTTCGGGAACCATCGTGGACAGTTGCAGCACTCCGTTGCGTGCGCCGCTTGCCGCCTGAACGCCTGTCCGCCGCAGTTCTCCTGCCGCGGCTCGCGTTCCGCGAGCCGCACGCTCCCCCCGTTTCACACTGAATGACGCATTCGCGCGGTACAGTACCGCGCGATGACGGCTATCGCCGCGTCGCGTTCGGCCTTGCGCCGTGGCGACGCGCGCCGGCATGCGCTTCTTGCACGGCAGGACAACCATGACTTTCGATTTCGCACTCCGTCTTTTCACCGCGTTCGCCTGCGGCGTCGCCATCGGCCTCGAGCGGCAGATGCGCCAGCGCACGGCCGGCCTGCGCACCATCACGCTCGTCGCGAGCGGCGCGTGCCTGTTCGTCACGCTCGGCGTGCTGACCGGCAACGGCGTCGCGGGCGTCACGCAGATCGCCGCGTACGTCGTGTCGGGCGTCGGCTTTCTCGGCGGCGGCGTGATCATGCGCGACAAGGGCTCGATCCAGGGCATCAACACCGCCGCGACGCTGTGGTGCTCGGCCGCCGTCGGCGTGCTGGCCGGCTCCGGCCACTACGTGCCGGCGCTCGCCGGCACGGGCGTCGTGCTGCTCACCAATACGGTGCTGCGCGGCGTCAGCCAGGCCATCAACGCAACGCCCGTGTCGAATGCCGATCTCGTGCGCGAATACCAGATCACCGTGATCTGCCTCGCCGCCGACGAAGTGCACATCCGCACGCTGCTGTCGAACGCGATGTATGCGAAGCCGCTGTCGTTCCAGAGCCTTACGAGCGAAGACGTGCCCGAGCAACCCGACCGGCTGAAGGTGACCGCGACGCTGAAGCTGCATCCGAAGGATCAGCAGAAGCTCGAGCAGATCGCGAGCCGGATGAGCATGGAGAAAAGCATTTCCAGCGTGAGCTGGACCGCGAAGGAAGCGGAGCCGATGATGGAGTGAGCCGCGGCGTGGCGGCCGCCGCATCCGGCGCCGCCGTCGCGCGACGTCACGTCAAGGTGGTTCGATGAGGCCGGCCGAGATCGCCTTGACGACCGCCTGGACCTTGTTGGTCGCGCCGAGCTTATCGAGGATGTTGTTCACGTGGAAGTTGACCGTCCGCTCCGAGATGCTGAGGATCTGGCCGATTTCGCACGCGGTCTTGCCCTCGGCCGTCCAGCACAGCACCTCGCGCTCGCGCGCGGTCAGCGTGACGCCCGCCGCGGGCGACAGCTTCGGCACCATGAAGCGGCTCATCAGCGAATGCGACAAGTTCGCGAGCCAGTTCGTCTGCAGCGTCAGCATGTTGATCTCGGCCGGCGTCAGCCGGTCGGCATGACGGGCGATGCTCAACAGGCCGAACGCGCCGCGCGCCGCCCAGCTCGATTGCGCGACGCCCACCGACAACCCGAAATCGCGCGCGTCCTGCCACAGCGGACATGGGTCGATGTTGTCGACGTCCGGCCAGACGATCATGTTGGTGCTGAGTGCGCCGTCGCGAACCGTCGAGTCGATCTCGATATAGTTCTGCGCCTGATAGTGCGCCATCCAGCCTTCCGGGTAGGTATTGAAGATGGCGACCGCGGGCTTCGAAACGGGCAGCGGTACGCGAATGCCGTAGCAGCAATATTCGAATCCCAGCCGCCTGGAATAGGCGGCGATCCGCTGGAAGAGCTGCTGCTCGTCTTCCGCGGCGCTGAATTGTTGGTAGGCATCCTGCCAGCGCAGTTCCATTCTTTCTCCGACAACGTCACGCTGTCATACTTGTCAGGTTCCAGCACCCGTTCGAGGCTGATACATTCCGCGCATGACTTCACCCTTGCTGCACCCAGTCCCCGGCCCGTCCCCGGACGGCTACGTACGCCTGTCAGAAAGCGCACTGGCCGCGCTTGTGCTCGACCATGTCGCGAGCGGCCTCGACCCCTCGCTGCTGGCCGAACTGCACGACAACGCGATCGACGCCCGCCTCGCCGGCTATACCGAATGGCATCGCGCGGCCGGTGCCGGCGTCGCCTACGTGACGGTCGGCTGGGACTGGTACCTCGAACGTGCGACGGGCACGTTCGTGATCGCGGGCGGCGACGTCCGCAGCAACGTGATGGCCGTCGACGCCAAGGGCGCCGACATCGGCATGTTCCGTACGGCCGCCGCGCTCGCCGCGCGGCTCGCCGCCATCGACTGGCCCGCCGCGGTCGCGTCGGCCCTCCTCGGGCACGACGACGCCTATCATGCCGGGCCCACGCTCCAGTGACAACCGGCTGCGCATTCCTCTGACAATTTTGCAAGACTGGCGCTCTTTATAAGCAAAAGCGGCCCGGTTTTCAATCCCGTCGATCAAGAAACCGTTACCACCGCGCAAATGGCGTCTTTACGCCATCACCCTGTAAGAGTTACCAGTTACAGGCTCCTCGTGCCGCGCGCTGTAATGCGTGCATACAAAAGCACAGATCCGAGGACATCCATGCAGACCTTCGTTCACGAGGAAGGGCGGTTATCACACGAACTCGCGGCGGATCTAGGGCGCTATCGGCGCCGTGTGTTCGTCGAACAGCTCGGTTGGGCGCTCCCATCGGCGAACGAAAGTTTCGAGCGCGACCAGTTCGATCGCGACGATACCGTCTACGTGTTCGCGCGCAACGCCGACGGCGACATGTGCGGCTGCGCGCGCCTGCTGCCGACGACGCGCCCGTATCTGCTGAAGTCGCTGTTCGCCGACCTGGTCGCCGAGGACATGCCGCTGCCGGAATCGGCCGCCGTGTGGGAACTGTCCCGATTCGCGGCGACCGACGACGAAGGCGGGCCCGGCAATGCCGAATGGGCCGTGCGCCCGATGCTCGCGGCCGTCGTCGAATGCGCGGCGCAGCTCGGCGCGCGGCAGTTGATCGGCGTGACGTTCGCGAGCATGGAGCGGCTGTTCCGCCGGATCGGCATACACGCGCACCGCGCAGGCCCGCCGAAGCAGGTCGACGGACGTCTGGTGGTCGCGTGCTGGATCGACATCGACTCGCAAACGTTTGCGGCACTAGGAATCGAGCCGGGGCAGACTGCCCGGCAAGCTATCGCCGCCTGAGCCGGAACGCACGTTTCCGTCCGGGCGGCATCGTAACGAAGGAGAACCAACGTGGACCAGTCCCAGGTCTTTCGCGCGATGATGCCGCGGTTGACGAACGCCAGCGGCGCCGGCATCGCGGTCGCCTATCCGGCGTTTCCGAGGCCGTTGCCGCTCGTACGGCTCGACCGCCGCGGGCTCGTGTTTCGGGCAGCCGGCGCCGCGCCGCTCGTGTGCGGGCTGCCGCGCCCGGCCACCCTGCTGGTTGCGGACGAGCCGCTGTGCTCGCTGCGTCTCGTGATCCGCGACATCGCCGCGACCGGCGACGGCCGGCACGACCTGACGATGCAGCCGTCCGGCGCGGCGGGCGACGAATTGCTGTGGCACGCATTGCGCGATCGCGAGCCGTACCGGCAGATGCGGCACCCGCTCGCGCCCGTCGCCTCGGCCCGGGAACCGCATGCGGCGCCCGGCGAAATCGCAGCGCGCCCGTCGCGCAGCGCAGCTTTCCGCCTGCCCAGCCACAGCGACGCGCTGTTCTTCGCGGACTGGCTCGAATATCACTTCGACGAATTGCGCGCGCTGTCCCAACAGCATGGGCCGCAACTGCAGCTCAATCAGCTCGAGCGACAGGTCGACGACGACGAGGTCGGCGTGCGTTTCGTCTACGACATCGACGGGCATGCGACGCGGCACGCATTGACCGACTGCGCACGCGAGGCCTGTGCATGGATCGAGACGGAAATGCGCAGCAAATACGCGCTCCCCATCGCGCAAGAGCGGTTTGGCGCGTTTGCGGCGCATGCACGGGCCGGCGGCATGTGAATGAGGCCGTGCCGCTGCGCGGCGATTTGCACGGCGGTAAGTTGTGCGGATACAACGAGGGCTTGCAAACGTCCGGGTTTTCCCTTAAATTTATGTCTGTCTCCTCCATGTCTCCAAACATGGATTCAGCCCGCTCAAGCAGCGGGCTTTTTTATTGCCTGAACGTTTGTGGGGACGCATCATCTTCCCCGTGTGGCTAGCCCGCTGGATGCATACCAGTCGGCCGCAGCCAGTAGTGGCGCACCGCAAATATCAGCGCGACCGCGACGACAAGCGCCAGCAGCAGGTACAGCCAGCCCTTCCGGGTCGCCGGCAGGTCCGTCACGGCACCGACGTCGCCCGTCAGCGCCGCCAACGCGACCAGCGCCAAGCCGGCCAGCACCAACGTCCCCCTTGCCACCCACCCGAAGGCGGCCTCAACTCCAGCCGCCCATCGCGACTGACGATAAGGTCCGGCAACCGGTCGACGAAGATCGGGCTTACCCATTCGTCACCTCCCACCCAGCATGCGCGTATCCGCATGTCGTGCGACAGGCGGCGCCGAACGCATGAATTCGAATGTCTTGCCGACGAGTGGCCGCTGCGACGCGGCGTGCCCACATGGAATCGAGAAGCGTCATGTTTTTTCTTTCGCGAGATGAGGGTCGACACCATTCGATTCGCTTGGCCGTATCGAATCGATATCGTTCGATACGCCAAGTATCGCCCGAAGCGCGGCCCGCTCGCCTCGCGCAATCGCGATCGGACGGCTTATCATTGAGCGGCCCACCACTTCCCGCCGAGGCCATCTTGCACGCCCATCTGCGCATTGCCCGCCCGGTCAGCAACCTCGCCCGCACCGAGCGCATGTATCGCGACGCACTGGATCTGTCCGTACTGGCTCGCTTCGAAGATCACGACGGCTTTTCCGGTGTGATGCTCGGACGCGAAGGCCTCGACTATCACTTCGAGTTCACGCACTGCCCCGACCATCCGATCGCGCCATCGCCGACACCCGAGGATCTGATCGTGTTCTATCTGCCCGATCGTCCGGAATGGGAAACCGCCTGCGAGCGCGCGACCGCACACGGCTTCATGCCGGTGACGTCGTTCAATCCATACTGGGAAATATCAGGCCAGACCTTCGAGGATGCCGACAGCTATAGGATCGTGTTGCAGAACGGCACGTGGCGCTGACGGGCACGCGCGCGGAGCCGTTACACGCCGGCACGGCTGCCGGAGCGGGCGACGTAAACGACATGCCGTCGCAGCGGGTGCCCTTCCGGCAACGCGGGATGGTCGAAATCGCGCGCGGGCTGGCGCAGCATCTCGAGCCGTTGCATCACCTGTTGCGATCGCAGGTTGGCGTCGGCCGTCCACGCGAAGATCTCGCCGAGCCCGATCCGGTCGAACCCGTCGGCCAATGCGGCAGCGGCCGCTTCGCCCATGTAGCCATGCCCCCACGCATGGCGCGCCTGTCGCCACATGATCTCGACGCAGGGCGCCATCGGATGCGTTGCGCGTGCCTCATACGACAGGCCGCAAACGCCGACCAGCAACGCATCGGCGCGACGCTCGACCGCCCACGCGCCAAAGCCGTGCGCATCGACATGCGCGTCGAAGCGCGCAATGACGTCACCTGCCTCGTCGATCGACATCGGGCCGCGCGCGAGCCACGCGGTCACGTCCGGATCCGCATGCATCGCCGATAGCGCTTCCGCATCCGTGGTTCGCCAGCGGCGCAGCGTCAGGCGTTCGGTTTCGATCCTGAATGGCGTGGTCGTCATGGGCGTGCAGAGCAGATGGGCGGCGGGTGCAATTCAGATGACGTCACGAACCCGGAACCGGAACGAATGAGGAAGAAATCGCGATCGTCGCATGTCGCGGCGACGATCGGAAGAATGGGTGACGAGAAACAGGCGCTGGCACGCCTGCTCGGGTTACTCGTTTTCCTCGAAGTAATGCCCGAACTTCGTCTGCTTCGTGCGGATATAACGTTCGTTTTCCTCGCGCACGGGCACCGCGAGCGCCACGCGCTCGCAAACGGGAATCCCGTGCTTCACGAGCGTATCGAACTTCTTCGGATTGTTGCTCATCAGCCGCACCGACGTCACGCCGAGGATGCGCAGGATCGCGGCGGCCGAGTCGTATTCGCGAGCGTCGTCTGGCAGGCCGAGATCGAGGTTCGCCTCGACGGTGTCGCGCCCCTGCTCCTGCAGCGCGTACGCGCGGATCTTGTTGCTCAGGCCGATGCCGCGGCCTTCATGGCCGCGCAGATACAGCAGTACGCCGCGATCTTCGGCCGCGATGTAACGCAATGCGAGATCGAGTTGCTCGCCGCAATCGCAGCGGTACGAGCCGAACACGTCGCCGGTCAGGCATTCGGAATGCAGCCGGGTCAGCACGGACTGCTCGCCCGTCACGTCGCCCATCACGAGCGCGAGGTGTTCGGCATCGCTGCCCGACACGCGAAACGCGTATGACGTGAACGTACCGTAGCGCGTGGGCAGCAACGCGGTGGCGACGAGCGTCACGCACTCGTCGGCCTGGCCATTGCCCGGCGTGGGCGATTGGGGACGCGAAGACATCATGAATTCAATCGAAACTTCAGGAATGTAGGAGTTATGTGGATGGTGCGTGACGCGAGTTTACCGCTAATCTGGAAACGTCACGCGACTGCCGCCGCCCGCCCGGCTATACTGGGTTCACCGGGTGACGCGCATCACGCCCCGCCTGCCCTGCATCGACCTGCACACGGAGAAAGCGAATGAGCACGACTGTCGCGCAGATTCTCAAGGCCAAGCCGGATTCGGGCCGCACCATCTACACCGTCACGAAGACCGATCTCGTCTACGACGCCATCAAGCTGATGGCGGAAAAGGGCATCGGCGCACTGCTGGTCGTGGACGGCGACGACATTGCGGGCATCGTCACCGAGCGCGATTACGCGCGCAAGATCGTCCTGCAGGACCGCTCGTCGAAGGCCACCCGCGTCGAGGAAATCATGACGGCGAAGGTGCGCTACGTCGAACCGTCGCAATCCACCGACGAGTGCATGGCGCTGATGACCGAGCACCGGATGCGTCACCTGCCCGTGCTCGACGGCGGCAAGCTGGTCGGCCTCATCTCGATTGGCGACCTCGTGAAGAGCGTGATTGCCGATCAGCAGTTCACGATCAGCCAGCTCGAACACTATATCCACGGCACGCCGAGCGTCACGTCCGCCTGATCCGCCCAGCAAAAAAGGCCCAAACGCGTCAGCGTCTGGGCGGAAAGCCGCCGGCATGCGGCGACGGAGGTTCTGCTCCTGCGGGCGAACGACGCGCGCGACTGGCGCGCGTCTCGTCAATTCAGCGGTGCGCTCGGGCAGACCCGGGGGACGTTCGATCAGTTACCGAAGTAGACCGAATTCACGGGATTCGGCGCTTCCCGCGTCACGCGGCGGCCGCCTTGCGCCGCGCCCGTTGCCGCGGCACCGTAGCCGCTCGTGTCGGCTTGCGCGAGCATTGGTTGGTTCGGCCGGACGCGCTGCTCGGCGGCCTGGATGTCGCTCGGGTATTGCGAATCGCTCGCCTGCGGCTTGTAGCCGTTCTGCTCGAGTTGCACGAGTTCGGCCTTGACCTCGGCGCGGGTCAACCCCTGCTCCGACTGCGCGAACGATGCGATCGGAGCGGCAAGAACGGATGCGGCGATGGCTGCGTAGATGATCGACTTCATGATTTACCTCCGGAATATGTTCTGTTTTGACGTCGCCTCGGCAAGACTGTCTGAAGCGATTGAATTCAGTGTAGTGCGCGCCACTCCAAGGGAAAACCCTCAGTTTGAACATACAGCGTTGCGTTTTTGGAAAAGATCGGCCACTGTTTCGGGACAGGGTCGCTCCAACTTGCTTCACCTACACAACAATCGCTGACGAAACGCCAACAGCCAGATCACATGTCCGGAAGGTTGTGTTGTAGAATCGTAAGGTTTCATTCGCCAGTCGATATTCCGTCCATCATGTACGCGCTCGCGCCCCTTTCGGTTTCGCAGTCCGGCCCGGCCGGCGTGTGCGCGCGCGCCAGCCAGCCGGCGCACCCCCTCGCTCGACGCACGGCCCAGGCGCCGCTCGCCCCTGCCCGGCGCCTGATCTGACCGCACGGTCTCCACCCGGAGCCAGGTTAGACAGGCTCCGGGCGATCCTCATAGGCACGCCACGCCTGCCCCTGCCGATCATTTGGAGAACCACCATGAAACAACGCCTTTACCAGTTGACCGAACTCGACGTCGCTCGCCTCGAAAAGCACGCCGAGCACAACCCGCGCTTTCAGACGATGCTTGATACGCTGCTCAAGCGCGCCGATATCGTCCAGCCCGACGCCATCAAGGCGAACGTCGTCACGATGAACTCGCAAATCACGCTGCTCGACGAAGCAACCCAGGAACAGGCCACCTGGACGATCGTTTATCCGGACGCCGCCAACCTCGAACTCGGGCGCCTGAACGTGTTCTCGCCCGTCGGCATGGCGTTGCTGGGCACGCAGCGCGGCCAGATGGTCAAGGTGATGCAGCCGAGCGGCGCCGAAAAGCTGATGAAGGTCGCCGCGATCGTCTTCCAGCCGGAAGCCAACGGCGAATACACGCGTTGAGCTAGCAGCCGGTCAGCGCCGCGCCATACGGGCACGGAACGACAAAAGCGAGGCATGAGCCTCGCTTTTTCGCATTCGGACGATCCGGATTATCGTCATCGCCTTCCGCAAACGAAAAAAAGGCGCCCGAAGGCGCCTTTTCGATGCTGCGGAGCGGGTTACCCCGCCCGTCACGCTTAGAAGCGGTGACGCAGACCAACCGTTGCTGCGGTTTGGTTGATCGACGAGCTCGGCAGGTTGTTGTTGAAGCTGTCGCCGTTGTAGATCGACGCGCCGATGCCGTTCTTCGCTGCACGCTGGTACACAGCTTGTGCGTAGACGTCCGTGCGCTTCGACAGTGCGTAGTCAGCTTGCAGGCCGAACTGGTTCCAGTGCGTGCTGCCGTTGTTGATCTTCGCGTTCGTGTACGTGTAAGCAGCACCCAGGCCGAGAGCCGGCGTCAGGTTGTACTTCGCGTTGACTTCGTAGTTGTCGGTGCGCAGCGTGCCTGCAGCAACTGCGTTGTTGTCCAGACGTGCTTGCGTCCATGCAGCGCCGACTTGTGCCGGGCCGAATGCGTAGCCAGCAGCTGCGCCGTACGTGCGGACGCGGCCTTGGGAAGCGATGCCACCGATCGCCGACGACGTTGCGCCGTTTGCGTTCGTGCCGTCACCCAGGTTCGCTTGCGAGTATGCAGCTGCCAGCTTCAGGCCTTGGAACTGGTATGCAGCACCTGCGCTGTACGCACGGTTGTTGCCGAAGTTCGTGTTGTTCGAGAACGAGTACGTGCCGCCGAATTGCAGGCCAGCGTAGTTTGCGCTCGTGAACTTGATCGTGTTGTTCTGTGCGACGTCACCGTTCGTGCTCAGACGGTCGAGGTTCAGCGGGTGCGCGAAGTACGTGCCGCCCCACGAGCCCGTTGCCGTCAGCGGCGCCAGGTAGTCTTGCGTTGCGTCATACTGCTTACCCAGCGTGACCGTGCCGTACTGGCTCGACAGGCCGACGAAAGCCTGGCGGTTGAACATGCCGCCGTTGCCGTTCGCGAAGCGGCCGTTACCGATGTTGAAGCCGCTTTCCAACGTGAAGATTGCCTTCAGGCCGCCACCCAGATCTTCCGAGCCACGCAGGCCGAAACGGCTCTGGTCAATGCCCGAACCCATCGCCCAACGCGACTTGCCAGCTTGGCCGAGTGCCGGCTGGACGTTGCTCGTGTAGGTGATGCCTGCGTCCAGCACGCCGTACAGCGTGACGCTGCTTTGCGCGTGAGCGACGGTAGCGAACGATGCTGCAGCTGCTGCAACGATCAGAGTCTTGTTCATTCGTGGAGCTCCCTTCTAAAAAGAGGCAGGTCTCGCGACCTTGTTCATAAACGGTCTGCAACCGCCCGGGAGCGCCATCGGTCCTGCTGGCGGCGCCCGGATAGTTGCCCGTTTGGGAACCGTGAGTTTAGGGGTGTACCCTAGGGGAGCGATCCGCAAATAAAGAAATAAGCTTTTCCAGAACTAGAAATAATGAAAGTGGGGACGCGTCATAAGTATTTGTTTTAACGTTTGTTTTTGACTTCTTGACGCGTACTTTTTGGAGGCTTTCATCGCACCATTCTTACATGTCATCGTCTTGACGGTTGCATAGAAACAACAAACGGATTCGGTTCGGCAACCTCAAATCGGTAACTATTACCCAAATCAATCTCAAATATTGACCAATCCGCCTCCAAAGCGTCCCCTCGACCCGTCAACAGCGGGCGCACGCCGGTCCACGGCGCGATCCCGTCAGTCGCTGGAAAGGAAAGGCGGCTCGCGCCTGCCGTGACACTCGGTAACAGCCTTGACCGTCCACGTAACCCGGCGGGCGTACAGGCAGGCTAATGTAAGGCGGCCTCGAATACAGAACAGGAACCGCCATGAATCGACGCTCGCTGCTGCGCGCCATCGGATTGACCGCCGCCTTCGTCGGCACCGGCTGGCTGCGTGCCGCCTCCGCCCAGCCTGCCCCGCCCGTGTACCGGCCATCCGGCCCGAACCGCGTTCCCGGCGGCCCGCCGTATGCGGATCGCCCCGGCTTCGCGCCGCCGCCGGCACGCCACGACCGTCGCCCGCCGCCGCCCCGGCCGCACGGCTATATATGGACGGACGGCTACTGGCGCTGGCAGCGCGGCCGTTATATATGGGTGTCCGGCCGCTGGGTCGCACGGCGCCCCGGACGCCGCTGGGTGCCCGGCTACTGGCGCCGGCAGGGGCCGGTGTGGGTCTACGTCGACGGTTCGTGGCGGTAAGCTGCGGTCCGGCTCCGACCGATCAAGTTCCGGAGCCGGACCGCGCGCGAGCGTGAGCGCTGTCCGCGCCACGGAATCACGCGCCACGGCAGCCGCGCTACGGTCAAACATATCGTTTGGCCACCATTCCGACGACATCGCTCCGACCACGACGTCATACCATGCATCCGGCCATGCTCGCCCCCTCGCGCTCGTCTGCCGCATACCGCCAGCCAACGGACCGATGCGTGCGCCGCGCCCAGCGCCCGCCTTCTTCCAACTCGCGTGCGCGACGGCGCGCCGCGCAGATCGCGCGATGATGGTCGTGGGGCCGCCGGATCATCGCCGCGGGCAGGCTAACGGACGTGCGAGCCCGCCTAGGACAACACGGCCGTTCGCGCACCCGGCCGCGTGCGGCCATACACGACCATCATCGCAAAGCCGAGCAGGAAACCCGCGCCGCCGATCAGCAGCAGCCCGGTCTCGCCGAGCACGGGCAGCAGGTTCGTCAGTGCGCCCGTCACGACCCACGCGACCGCCATCACCGAGCCCGCGACGCCGAGCGCCCAGCCCTGCCTATCGTCGCTGACCGCGTCGGAAAACGCCGTATACATCGTCGTGTACGCAACCATGTCGAAGCAGCCGACGACCATCGCGAGCGCCCACAGCACCGGTTCGCGCGGAAACAGCGCGGACAGGATCTGACCAAGCCCGGCGACGAGCAGGCCCGTCTTCGCGATATCGATCACGCGCCACACGCGCAGCATCAGCCGCACGACGCACAGCAGGCCAAACACGAAACAGATGCCGATCACGCCGCTGAACAGCCCGAGCCGCGCGCTCGTATAGCCGAATTTCGCCTGCAACAGCAGCATGATGGTCTGCAGGTAGAGCCCGTAACCGACCTGCATCAAGAAGAACACCGCCGACAGGAACGCAACGTTGCGCTGGCGCGCAGCCTCGCCGATGATCCGCAGCGGCAGCAGCGGATCGATGCGCGTATCGCCGCGCGGCGCGGCGGAATCGCGATACGACGCCCAGGTCCAGCACGCGCAGATCAGCGCCAGCGCGGCGACCAGCACGAACGGCGTGCCGTAGTCGAACAGCGGCGAGATCGTCCGATCGGACGTGACGCCGCCGAGCACCGGCCCGACGATCACGCCCGCGCTGAACGCGAGCGACATGATGCTCATGTTGTACGCCTTCGTGTCAGGCGTGCTGAGATCGGTGATGGCCGCCTGCGCGATGCCCTGGCAGCCGGCCATCAGGCCGGTGAGCCCGCGGCCCGCCAGCAGCAACGCGATGCTCGCGTGCCACGCGCCGGCCGCCATCATCGCGTAGCCGGCCGCGAGGCCGAGCACGCACAGCAGCAGGATCCGGCGGCGTCCGTAGCGGTCGGACAGTTCGCCCATCAGCGACGAGCCGAAGAACATGCACAGTGGGTAGATTCCGTAGCCGAGACCGAGATAGAAATTGCGCACGTGCGCGCCGGCGTCGGCCGGCAGGATACCCGCGTGCGGGTCGCTGAAGATCGCGGACATCATCGGATAAACGAGCCCGAATCCCATCGCGTCGAGCGCGATGGCGAGCAGACAGGGGCCGAGCAGTGTGTAGTCGAGCCGGGACATGGCGACCTTCCGGACAGAGTGAATGATCGCCCCAGCGTAATGACCGGGCGGCGGCCGCGGTAGGCCGCCGGCCGCGATGCTAAGCATCGGTTCGCGCGATACCCCGCGTGCGGCCAGCGCCGATGGATAGCCGCCCCGGCCGTGCGGCCGCTACTCGACGCTCAGCAGCTTGCGCCGAACCTGCGGCGCGCGACCACGCATGGCGCGCCGTCGTGCATGAACACGCTGGCGAGCAGCCGGAACGATGCCCCGCCACACGAATCCGCACGCCGGCCGCATGCAGCGTTCTCGTCCATTCGGATGACACGAAGCGCGCGCTTTGTTGCGATCATGGCCGCATGCGGCGCGCGCGATGTCAGTGCGCCGCCTCGGCCGTCGACGCGCGGCATGCGATCAGGCCGCGTTGTACGGCCGGCCGCGCGGCGATATCGGCAAGCCAGCGCTCGACGTGCGGAAAACCGGCAATGTCGAGGTCGAGCTCGTCCGCCGTGCGCAGCCACGGAAACGCCGCGATATCGGCGATCGAATACCGCGACGACGCGAGATACGCCGATTCCGACAAGCGGCCGTTCACGACCCCGTAGAGACGCAGCGCCTCCTTCCGGTAGCGGTCGATCGCTTCCACATTGCCCGTCTTCGATGCGTGCAGGAACCACCACAGCTGGCCGAGCATCGGCCCGATCCCGCCGATCTGGAAATGCAGCCATTGCTGGACCGCCGTGCGCTCGGCCAGCGTTTCGGGCTGCAGGCACCCCGTCTTCGCGGCGAGATAGCTGAGGATCGCGCCGGATTCGAATACGGCGAGCCCCGTGTCGTGGTCGACGATGGCCGGGATCTTGCCGTTCGGATTGATCGCGAGATACGCCGGGCTGCGCTGCTCGCCGGCGGACAGGTTCACCTGCACGCGATCGTGGGCGAGCCCGGCCTCTTCCAGGTAGATCGCGATCTTGTGCCCGTTCGGCGTGTCGGCCGTATAGAACGTGAGGGAGTGCGTCGAGGTCATGGCGGTCCTTGTCATCGGGTTATCGTTGCAACTACAATCATTGCAATTGCAATCCTATGCCGAAACCGGCGGCGCCGGCGACATGCCAATACTCGAAGGAGGGACATCCAGAAGTGCGACCCGGTCCGCCCGTACAGCGCCCGGCATCCACGCGCCGCAAGGCCGCGCAGCGTCTCCGCTCGACGCGTGGCGCGTGGCCGCTCGGTGCGCCGGGTACCGCTACTTCGCGTCGGCTGCCGCGTCGCGCGCCGCAGCGGTCGCACGATCGAGCGCGGCGACCATCGCCGCCCGCCCCTTGCCGGTGAACTGGTCGAGAAAAAGCTCGGCGACCGTCGACTGGTACACCTTCCACATCTTTTTGCGCAGCGTCCGCCCCTTGTCGGTGATGCTCGCGAACGCCGCACGGCCGTCGTCCGCCGAACGCGTGCGGGTGACGAGCCCCTCCTGTTCGAGCCGGTCGACGAGCCGCGTCAGGTTGTAGCGCTCGATCGCGAGCACGTCGGCCAGTTCGTGCATCCGGCGCGTGCCGTCGGGTCCGCTTTCGAGCCCCCACAGCGCGTCGTACCACGCATACGCAGGCAGACGGGCCGCCGCGAGGCGACGCTCGATCTCGCGGATCATCGTCCGGTGCGTGCGGACGAACGAGAACCACAGATCGGGTTCGGTTGCGTTCATGTCAGGTCGTTCCTCTCGCTTAATTGCAGTTGCAATTAAATTTTACCGCGAGAACGACGGCCCTTTCATGCGTCTGCCATCGCATCCGTCTTGCCCGCCGATCGGCAAGGCAAGCGTTTCGTCGCACGACGCGGCGCCACGACCGCCGCGCCGCACTGCTCGCGCTACCTCCCCGACCGAGCGAGCGGGCCTTGTGCGCCCTGCCCCGTGCCCGCCGGCCAGCCGCCCGCGAGCGCCTTGTACAGCGCGACCGTCGACGCCGCGCTGCGCATCCGCCCGTCGGCCGCCGCATCCTGCGCCTGCAGCAGCGTCCGCTGCGCGTCGAGCACTTCGTAGTAGTCGATCGCGCCGGCCGAGAAGCGCGCCTGCGCGAGCTGCGCGGCGCGTGCGCTGTCGTCGGCCGCGCGCACGAGGTGCGCGGTCTCGTCACGCGTGCGGGCAACCCGCAGCAGGGCGTTCTCGGTTTCCTCCAGCGCGCCGAGCACGGTCTGCCGGTACTGCGCAAGCTGGCCGACCGCTTCCGCGTCGCTCGCGGCGATCCGCGCACGCACGCGGCCGATGTCGAGGAACGACCAGTCGATGCCGAGCGCGATCAGGTTCGTGTCGCTGCCCGCACGGAAGAACCCGTAGCTGCTCGTCGCGCTGCCGAGCAGGCCGGACAGCGTGAAGCGCGGAAACAGGTCGGCGGTCGCGATGCCGACGCGTGCGGTCGCCGCATGCAGGCGCGCCTCGGCGGCCGCGACATCGGGACGCCGGCGCAGCAGGTCGCCCGGCGTGCCGGGATCGATGTCGGCGACAAGCGCCGGCAACGGCACCGGCGTGCCGGTCGGCGCGGCCGTCTTCGGCCAATCGAACCGGCCGATCAACGCATCCGGCGTCTGCCCGGTCAGCACCGCGAGCCGATGCTCGTCGACGCCGATCGCGGCTTCGTACACCGCGATGCGCGACGTCGTCGATTCGTACTGCGCGCGTGCTCGCGCCGCATCGAGATCCGAGCCGCGTCCCGCGCCGACGCGCGCATTGATCAGCGCGAGCGTCTGCTTCTGGTTGTCGGCGTTCTCGCGAGCGATCCGCAGCCGCTCCTGCGAGCCGCGCAGGTCGACATACGTGCTCGCGACCTCGCCCGCGATCGCGACGCGCACCGCGCGCACGTCGGCCGCGCTGGCAGCCGTTTCCGCGCGCTGCGATTCGATCGAGCGGCGCACGCGGCCGAACAGGTCGAGTTCCCACGCGGCATTGATGCCGACGCTCGACATCGGCGTATCGCGCTGGCTGCGCGGCGCGCCAAACGCCTGGTCCTTGCTCGTCAGCTGATGGCCAATCTGACCGCTCGCGGTGATCGTCGGATAGCGATCGAACGTCGCCTGCGACAACAGCGCGTTCGACGCGTCGTAGCGCGATACGGCGACCTGCAGGTCCTGGTTCGCCGCGAGCGCCGTATCGATCAACTGCGTGAGCGTCGGATCGCCGAAGCCGCGCCAGAACGTGGCGTCGGCCGCCGCCGATGCATCGGGCGGCATATCGGGCCGTGTATCGGCCGGCGCCCCGTCGCGCTGCGTCGCCGGGTGAGCGTCGCGCGCGAACCGCGCGGCGGTGGCCGTATCCGGCCGTTTGAAATCGGGGCCCACCGCGCAGGCGGCCAGCGTCACCGACATCGCGAACGCGGAAAGACGGAAAACGGCGCTCATCGGTTTTCTCCTTCGAGAGTGCCGTGCTGTTCGCTCCAGACGGCCGGCGTGCCGCCCGCGAGCTTGCGGATCGCCACGTAGAACACGGGCGTCAGGAACAGCCCGAACAGCGTGACGCCCAGCATCCCGGCGAACACGGTGACGCCAGTGGCCGCCCGCACCTCGCTGCCTGCACCGCTGCCGATCAGCAGCGGCACCGAGCCGGCGATGAATGCGACCGACGTCATCACGATCGGGCGCAGCCGCAGCTTGCACGCTTCGAGCGCCGCTTCGACCGCGCCCGTGCCCTGGATCTCGAGCTCGCGCGCGAATTCGACGATCAGGATCGCGTTCTTGCACGCCAGCCCCATCAGCACGACGAGTCCGACCTGCACGAACACGTTGTTGTCGCCGCCGGACAGCCACACGCCGAACAGCGCCGCGCACATGCACACGGGCACGATCAGGATCACCGCGAGCGGAAGCGTCCAGCTCTCGTACAGCGACGCGAGCACCAGGAACACCAGCATCACCGCGAGCGGGAACACGACGATCGCCGCATTGCTCTGCGTGACCTGCTGGTAGCTGAGGTCGGTCCATTCGAGCGTGATGCCGGGCGGCAGTACGTCCTTCGCGATCTGCTGCAGCTTCGCGATCGCCTGCGACGACGACATCGCCTTCGGATCGGCGTCGCCGATCAGGTCGGCGGTCGGATAGCCGTTGTAGCGGACGACCGGGTCGGGACCGTACGCGGGCCCGACCGTCACCATCGAGCCGATCGGCACCATCTCGCCCTTCGCGTTGCGCGTGCGCAGGTTCGCGATGTCGGCGGCCGTCTGCCGGTGGCCGGCATCCGCTTGCGCCATCACGCGATACACGCGGCCGAACACGTTGAAGTCGTTCACGTACATCGAGCCGAGATACACCTGCAACGTATTGAACAGATCGGTCAGCGCGACGCCCTGCGCCTTCGCCTTCAGCCGGTCGACCTTCACCTCGAGCTGCGGAATGTTCGCCTGGTACGAGCTGACGGGATAGCTCATCCCCGGCGTCTTCGCGACCGCCGCCTGGAACGCGGCGAGCGCCTTCTGCAATTCGCCGTAGCCGAGCCCGCCGCGATCCTCGAGATACAGCGAGTAACCCGAACCGTTGCCAAGGCCCTGGATCGGCGGCGGCATCAGCGCATACGTGATGCCGCCATCGATCGCCGCGAAGCGCGCGTTCAGATCCGCATTGATCTGCGCGGCGCTGCGATGGCGCTGGTCGAACGGCTTCAGGATCACGTACGAATTCGTGATGTTCGGCGTGTTCACGCCCTGCAGCGCATTCAATCCGGCAAAGGCCGGCACCATCTCGACGCCGTCGATGCCGAGCGCGATCTTCGTCATCTGCTCGGTCACCGCGCTGGTGCGCGCGAGCGACGCCCCTTCCGGCAACTTCGCGCCCGCGAACAGGTACAGCTTGTCCTGCACCGGGATGAAACCGCCGGGCACCGCGTTGAACAGCAGCGCGGTCGCCGCGAGCAGCGCCGCATAGACCGCGAACACCACGCCGCGCCGCTTCAGCGTGCGACCGACGACGCCGTGATAGCGGTCGGAGCTGCGCTCGAAGAAGCGGTTGAACGGATGGAACAGCCAGCCGAACGCGCGATCGAGCGCGCGCGTCAACGCATCCTTCGGCGCGCCGTGCGGACGCAACAGCTTCGCGGCGAGCGCGGGCGACAGCGTCAGCGAGTTGATCGCGGAGATCACCGTCGAGATTGCGATCGTCACCGCGAACTGCCTGTAGAACTGACCTGTGACGCCCGACATGAACGCCATCGGCACGAACACCGCGCACAGCACGAGCGCGATCGCGACGATCGGCCCCGACACCTCGCGCATCGCCTGGTGCGCGGCGTCGCGCGGGCTCAAACCCTGTGCGATGTTGCGCTCGACGTTCTCGACCACCACGATCGCATCGTCGACGACGATCCCGATCGCGAGCACGAGCCCGAACAGCGTCAGCGTGTTGATCGAATAGCCGAGCAGGTAGAGCCACGCGAACGTGCCGACCACCGACACCGGCACCGCGACGAGCGGAATGATCGACGCGCGCCAGGTCTGCAGGAACAGGATCACGACGAGCACGACCAGCACGACGGCCTCGATCAGCGTGTGCTGCACCGCGCGGATCGATTCGCGCACGAACACGGTCGGGTCCCACACCGGACGATAGGCGACGCCGGGCGGGAAGCGCTTCGACAGCTCGTCGAGCTTCGCATACACAGCCTTCGCGACGTCGAGCGCGTTCGCGCCCGGCGACAGGAAGATGCCGACGACGGCCGAATGCTTGTCGTTGAAATACGAGCGAAGCGTGTAGTCGCCCGCGCCGAGCTCGATGCGCGCGACGTCGGACAGCTTCACGACCTGGCCGTCGTCGCCGTTGCGCAGCACGATGTCGCCGAACTCCTGCGCCGTGCGCAGCCGGCCGCGCACGTTGATCGACACGAGGAAGTCGTTCTTCTTCGGCGACGGCTCCGCGCCGAGCTGGCCGGCCGACACCTGCACGTTCTGCTCGCGCACGACCGCGATCACGTCGCTCGCGGTGAGCCCGCGCGACGCGAGTCGATTCGGGTCGAGCCACAGCCGCATTGCATAGTCGCCGGAGCCGTACACGCCGACGTCGCCGATGCCGGTCAGGCGCGACAGCTCGTCCTTCACGTGCAGCGTCAGGTAGTTGCGCAGGTACAGCGAATCGCGGCTGTTGTCCGGCGAATAGAGGCTCACGTACATCAGCGGCGTGGGCGACTGCTTCTGCGTGGTCACGCCGTACTGGCGCACCTCGTCGGGCAGGCGCGACAGCGCCTGACTCACGCGGTTCTGCACGCGCACCGCGGCCGTGTCGGGATCGACGCCCTGCAGGAACGTCACGACGACCTGCAGGCTGCCGTCCGAACCGGCAACGGACTTCATGTACATGATGCCTTCGACGCCGTTGATCGCCTCTTCCAGCGGTTCGGCCACCGACTCGGCGATTTCCTTCGGGTTCGCCCCCGGATACGTCGCACGCACGACGACGCTCGGTGGCACGACTTCCGGATATTCGCCGGCCGGCAGCATCGGAATCGAGATCAGGCCGAGCGCGAAGATGACGATCGACAGCACGACCGCGAAGATCGGCCGGTCGATGAAGAATCGGGAGAAATCCATCGTATCGCTCCCGTCATTGCGCGGCAGGCGCGCCGGCGTCGGCCACGGCCTGCGTGCCGGCGCCGGGGTCCGCCGCGGCACGCGCGGGCAGCGCCTTCGGCTTCACCTGCGCGCCCGGATAGTAGATGCGCTGCACGCCGTCGACCACCACGCGATCGCCCGCCTGCAACCCCTTCTCGACGATCCGCTCGCCGTCGAGTTCGCGACCGATCGTCACGTCGCGGCGCAGCGCCTTGTCGCCGGGGCCGATTACGTATACGTACTTGCGATCCTGGTCGGTCAGCACGGCCTTGTCGTCGACCAGCAATGCGTGCTGGTCGCGGCCGCTGACGAGTTGCACGCGCGCATACAGCCCCGGCGTAAACGTATGATCCGCGTTCGGCAGCCGCACGCGGGCGCGGATCGTGCCGGTCTGCGGATCGAGCCGGTTGTCGAGGAAATCGACGGTGCCCGCATGAGGGAAGCCCGTCTCGTTCGCGAGGCCGATGCGCACCGGATCGGCGCCGATCGCGCGATGCGTCGGATCGGCGCGCCGCGCGTTGTAGCGCAGGTAGCTCTGCTCGTCGCAATCGAAATACACGTAGACCGGATCCTGCGACACGACGGTCGTCAGCAGCGTGTCGTCCGAGCGCGCGAGGTTGCCGACGGTCGCGACCGCGCGGCCGACGCGACCCGCGATCGGCGCGCGCACTTCGGTGAAACCGAGATTGAGCTTCGCATCGGCAACGGCCGCATCGGCCGCCTGCAGATCCGCGCGCGCCTGCTCGGCGGTGGCGCGCGCATTGTCGAGTTCTTCCTGCGACGTCGCATGCGCATCGATCAGCGTCTGCACGCGCTTGAGCTGCACATTCGCGAGGCTTGCCGCCGCACGGGCGCGCTGCTGCTGCGCATTCGCACGGTCGAGCGCGATCCGGTACGGACGCGGATCGATCTCGAACAGCAGCGCGCCCTGCGCGACCACGTCGCCCTCCTTGTACGCGACACGCTGCAGATAGCCGCTCACGCGCGGTCGCAATTCGACCGCGTCGACCGCTTCGACGCGCCCGTTGAATTCGTCCGCGAGGCGGACGATACGCGGCGCGATCGTGGCGACGCCGACTTCGGGAAGGGGGGAAGCCGACGATGCGCCTTTGCCGTCGTGACAACCCGACAACGCCAGCAACAGGGCGCAGGCGGCGCCAAAAGGCGGCGTCCTGCGTAGGGAAAAGGAGAACATGATGCCTCGCGACGGGTTAAACTGCCGCGTAGCATAAAAGTTGAAGTTAACTTCAAGTCAAGCTTTCCCGGAGGGTGTCATGGGTATCCAGGAAACGCCGCAATGGCCGCTGATGTCGATCCGCGAAGTGGCCGCGCGCAGCGGCGTGCCGGCGTCGACGCTGCGTTTCTACGAGATGCGCGGGTTGATCAAGTCGCACCGCAACGGCTCGAGCCATCGCCACTATTCGCGCGCGGTGCTGCGGCTGATCGCGTTCATCGTGTTCGCGCAGAAGATCGGCTATTCGCTCGACGAGATCGCCGAACAGCTCGTCAGCCTGCCCGAGGACACCGCGCCGAGCAACAAGGACTGGCAGCGGCTGTCGCGCGGCTGGAAGCAGCGCGTCGCGAGCCGGATCGAGGAGCTTCAGCGGCTCTACATCAACCTCGACGAATGCATCGGCTGCGGCTGCCTGTCGCTGAAACGCTGCAAGCTGACGAACCCGGAAGACCGCGCGGGCCGCAACGGGCCCGGCGCGCGGCGCTGGCTCGGCGACAAGCCGCCGATCGATTCCGCATGACACGCAGGCCGCGCGCGCCGTGCATCATCCGACGCGCCAGCCGCCGTTCACAGCGATCGTCGCGCCGGTGACGAACGACGCGCGCGGCCCGGCGAGCCACGCGACCGCATCGGCGACGTCGTCCGGCTGCCCGGCGCGGCCGGCCGGCGTCTGCACGCGAATCATCGCCGCGACGGCCGGTGCGACGCCGCTATCGCCGAACAAGCGCGTGCCGGCGATATAGCCGGGCGCGACCGTATTGACCGTCGCGCCGCGCGGCCCGAGCTCGCGCGCCAGCGCGACGGTGAAGCCTTCGACGCCGGCCTTCGCGGCCGCATACGCGAGGCCGCCCGGCAACAGGCTGCCGGCGCGCGCCGCGATCGAACCGATGTTGACGATTCGCGCGGCACGGTCGGCCAGGTGCGGCAGCACGGCCATCGTCGTCAGGAACAGGCTTTTCAGGTTCGCACGGAGCACCGCGTCCCATACGGCCTCGGCCTCCCCCGCTTCGGTATCCGCGCCGACGCGCCCGGTCAGCCCCGCGTTGTTGACCAGCACGTCGATACGCGGCCATCGCGCGACGATCGCGGCGACCGCCGCTTCCGCGTCGCGCCGGACGCTCAGATCGCCGGCCTGCCCGATCGCCTCACCGCCGAGACGCTCGACGGCCGCCTCCAGCCTCGCCGCATCGCGCCCGACGATCGCGACGCGATACCCGTCCTGCACCAGCCGGTTCGCGATCGCGAAACCGATCCCGCTCGACCCGCCCGTGACGATCGCCGTGCGTTGCTGTTCGTTGCCCGTCATGACCTGCCCTCCTTTCCTCGGTGTTGACGCTTGGTGACAGTTGCAGTGTGGGCAACGCGCAGCGATAGGTAAAATACGAATTCAATGACGTCTTGATACGAAACAGGTATCGCATGATCGATTTGCGTCAGTTCCGCCAATTCATCGCGGTGGCCGAAACGCTCAGCTTCCGCCGCGCGGCCGAACGGCTGCACATGGCTCAACCGCCCCTCAGCGCGGCGATCCGCAAGCTCGAGGATGAACTGGGCGTCGCCTTGTTCGAACGCGACAATCGCGGCGCGCGGCTCACGCCGGCCGGCGAAGCGTTCCTGCTCGAAGCGAGGCGCGCGCTCGAACAGGCCGAGCGCGCGGTGGCCGTCGCGCGCCGCGCGGGCGCCGGCCTCGGCGGCACGCTGCGGCTACGCTTCGTCGACAGCACGGTCAATGCGCTGTTGCCGCTGATCCTGCGCGCGTTCCAGGAACGGCATCCCAACGTCGATTTTCAGCTCGAGGAAGGGACGACCGCCGAGCAGGTGCTCGCGCTGCGTCAGGACCGCACCGACGTCGGCCTCGTCGTGCTGCCGGTGCCCGACGCCGGCGACGTGCATGTCGAGCCGCTGCTGCACGACCGGATGGTGGCCGCGCTGCCCGACGGGCATCGGCTCGCGCGCCGCCGCCGCATCGCGCTGGCCGAACTGGCGGACGAACCGTGGGTCATGTTTGCCGCGCACCACGGACCCGGCATGCACGCGCTGATCGTGACGGCGTGCGCGCAGGCGGGCTTCGCGCCACGCGTGGTCCAGCAGCCGCGCCAGATGCAGACGACAGCCGGGCTCGTCGCCGGCGGCATCGGCGTCGCGCTGATGCCGCGCCTGTTCGTGCCGATGCAGCCGCGAGGCATTACGTTCTGCGAACTGAAGGATGCGGGCAGCCCGCTCGCATACGAAGTGGCGCTCGCGTACCGTACGCCGTCGCCGCTCGTCGATGCGCTGCGCGACACCGCGCGGAACGCGGTGCGCGAACTGGGACTGGTTGTGGCGACGTGACCGCGCGCATCGCGCGCGGCGCTCAGTCCCGGTCGCCGAGGAAGTTGAACACGACGCCGAGCACGGCCTCGCGGAACGCCTCCGGCCGCGTCGGCAGCGACGTGTACTCCAGCATCATGTGGCTGTACGACACCGTCGTGCCGATCGCGCTCGCGATCATGAAAAACAGCACGTTCGGATCGACCGGACGGATCGCGCCGGCCTCGACCGCGTCCGCCAGCAGCGGAAACATCGCGTCGTGATACGGGCGCACGATCCGCTCCTGCAGCCGATCGAGCCGCCCGCCCTCCTCGGTCGCCGCCGTCGAGAAGAACATGCCGATATCCGGCTCCGCGAATTCGTGATCGACGCACAGCTCGAGCGCGCGCCGCACACGGTCGCGATGCGACAGCGGCGACGTGCGCAACGCGTGCAGCGCGTCGAACATCGGTTCGGCCAGCTCGACGATCTGCTCGACGACGGCCAGCCACAACGTTTCCTTCGCACCGAAGTGATGGGCGATCAGCGCCGCGTCGATGCCCAGCTCGCGCGCGACTTCGCGCACGCTCGTCGCGTCGTAGCCGCGCTTCGCGAACGTGCGGCGCGCGGCCCGCAATATCACGTCCGGACCGACGGACGCCTCCGCCAGCGGCCGTCCGCGCGTACGCCGCTTCGACGGCGCGCGCTCAGTGACTTCTGCCACGTTTTTCCTGCTCCTTGAACGATTCGAATGCCCGTATCCGGCCCCGGTTTCCCGACCCGGAATCGGGCGGCCTGCCTGCCCCGCTTCGTTGACACGCGGAGCCGGGAAGCGCTAGGATCATACCTTATTCATCACGTGATGATTTATCCATGACAACCCCTACACGTATCGTCATCGTCGGCGGCGGGATCGCCGGGTTGCAGCTCGCGACCCGCCTGGGCGAGCGTCTCGGCCGGTCCGGGCGGGCGCAGGTCACGATCGTCGACCGCAGTCCGACGCATATCTGGAAGCCGATGCTGCATACGATCGCGGCCGGCACGCGCGACGTCCAGCAGCAACAGGTGATCTTCCTCGCCCATGCCCGCGACCACGGCTACACGTACCAGCCCGGCGAACTGAAGGGGCTGGATCGCGCGCGCCGCCGCGTGCAACTCGGCGAGATCCGCTCCCAGGACGGCGACGTCGTGATCGGCGCTCGCGAACTCGAATACGACGTGCTGATCCTGGCGCTCGGTAGCCAGGCCAACGATTTCGGCGTGCCCGGCGTGCGCGAGCACTGCTACTTCATCGACAGCCAGCGCCAGGCCGAGACCTTCAACGAAGCGTTGCGGATGCGCGTGTTCCGCAGCATCGCGCGCGACGAGCCGTTTCGCGTCGCGATCGTCGGCGCGGGGGCGACGGGCGTGGAACTCGCGGCGGAGCTGAGCCGCTTGCTGGAGGTGGCGCAGGCGTACGGTGACGAAACGGTGCGCGAGCGGCTGCAGCTCACGCTGCTCGAAAGCGGCCCGCGCATCCTCAACGCGTTTCCGCCGCGGATTTCCGCGTCGGCCCAGCGGCGGCTCGAGCAGATCGGCTTTCGCGTGCTGACGTCGACGCGTGTCACGTCGGCCGACGCGAACGGTTTCCATTACGGCGACGGCTCATTCGCCGAAGCGGACCTGATGGTCTGGGCGGCCGGCGTGAAGGCGCCCGATTTCATGCAGGGGCTGGGCGGGCTCGACACGAACCGCGCGAACCAGATCGTCGTCGGCTCCACGCTGCAGGCGAGCGGCGACGAACATGTGTTCGCGATCGGCGATTGCGCAAGCCTGCAGCTCGACGGCCAGGAACGGCCGCTGCCGCCGACCGCGCAGGTCGCGACGCAGCAGGCCGAGCATCTCGCGAAGCACCTGCCCGCGTGGCTCGACGGCACGCCGATTCCGCCATTCGCGTTCCACGATTTCGGCGCGCTGGTGTCGATCAGCGATTACGACGCGTTCGGCACGCTCGGGCAGTTCGGGTTCTTCCGCGGCGGCTTCATCCAGGGGCGCTTCGCGCAGTTCAGCCACCTGATGCTCTACCGGCGGCACCAGCAGGCGCTGCACGGCTTCTCGAAGGCGACCTTGCTGTGGATCGCCGAACGGATCAACGGCTGGGTGCAGCCGCGCATCCGCCTGTCGTGATATCGCGCTTGGCGGTGTCGCGTAACGTTTAGAGGAAAACTGACATGAACAACCGTTTAGCGCCCTGGCTCATGACCGTCGCCGCCATCGGCAGCTTCGACATGCCATCCGTCTCGTGGAGCGGGCCGCGGCGGCGCAGCATCACGCGCGACCGGCTGCCGTCGTGGGACGCGACGAGCAAGCCGACCATCAGCGTGCTCGAACGGCCCACGGCCGACACCGTGATGATTTCGTGGTGCGACGCCTGCACCGGACATTACGGCTACCAGAAGTGGCGCCTGTTCACGACGCGCAAGCGCGGAGTGTGTGCGTTGTCGGGGCGATCGATCGAGATCGGCGACAGCGTCTATGCGCCGCAACTGCTCGGCTCGACGCCCGGCAACGCCGCCGCGATGGTGCTCGCGGCGTGCATCGACGACGCATTGGCGGCCTGACCGTCAGGTCGATGTGGTCTGACCGGCGCCATAGGCCGGAGCACCGTTCTGCCGTTCGAGTTCGGCATCGAGATGCGCGGCATGCGCGTTCGCCTCGGACTCCGACATCAGCTCGCCTTCCCACTTCGCGACCACCGCGCTCGCGATTGAATTGCCCACCGCGTTCGTGGCGGAGCGGCCCATGTCGAGGAACGTGTCGACGCCGAGAATCAGCAGCAGCCCGGCTTCCGGGATGTCGAACTGGTGCAGCGTCGCCGCGATCACGACGAGCGACGCGCGCGGCACGCCGGCCATCCCCTTCGACGTCAGCATCAGGATCAGCAGCATCGTGATCTGCGTGCCGAGCGACAGGTGGATGTTGTACGCCTGCGCGATAAACAGCGACGCGAATGTGCAGTACATCATCGAGCCGTCGAGGTTGAACGAATAGCCCATCGGCATCACGAAACTCGAGATCTTGCGACGCACGCCGAAACGGTCGAGCGCGTCGAGGATCTTCGGATACGCGGCTTCCGAGCTCGCGGTCGCGAACGACAGCATGAACGCTTCCTTGATCAGCACGAGCAGCTTGAACACGCGACGGCCGAGGAACAGCAGCCCGGCCGCGACGAGCGTGGCCCACAGCAGCACGAGGCTCACGTAGAAGTCGCCCATGAACACCGCGAACTTCAGCAGGATCGACAACCCGTTGACCGCGACGGTCGACGCCATCGCGGCCATCACCGCGAGCGGCGCGAGTTTCATCACGTAGCCGGTGATCTTCAGCATCACGTGCGCGAGCTGGTCGATCGCGGCGACGAGGATCTTGCCGCGCTCGCCAAGTGCGGCGAGCGCGACGCCGAAGAACATCGAGAACACGACGATTTGCAGGATCTCGTTGTTCGCCATCGCCTCGGCGATCGACTTCGGCACCATGTGGCCGACGAAATCCTTCAGCGTGAACTTGGACGTCGCCAGATGCGCGGACGCGCCGATATCCGGCAGCGGCAGGCCGAGGTTCTCGCCGGGCCGCAGCAGGTTCGCCATCAGCAGGCCGAGCAGCAGCGAAATCAGCGACGCGGTGACGAACCAGCCGAGCGCCTTCACGAACACGCGCCCGACCGACGACGCATCGCCCATGTGCGCAATGCCGACGACCAGCGTCGAGAACACCAGCGGGCCGATCACCATCTTGATCAGCCGCAGGAACACGTCGGAAACGAGCGAGATGTAGCCGGCGATTTCCGCGGCCGACTGCTTGTCCGGAAGCTGCGTATAGATCAGGTAGCCGATCAGGATGCCGGCTGCCATCGCGAGCAGGATCCAGCCTGCCGCAGACATTCGTTTGTTCATGACGGAATTCGCCGCATGGCGACGGAGTTGACGGAAAAAAGGCGCGCGTGCCGCTCAGGCTGGCGAATGTCCACCGACGGACGCGCTGCCGCCGCACCGGCATTCGCGGCAACGCGAACGCCGGCGGCAGCGATTCGGCATGAAGCGATCGGTCAGTAGCCGATCGCGGCGCCCGCCGGACGGCGCGGGTCGTTGTAGCCGTAGATGAAGCCGGCACGCACGTTGCCGGACACGGACGAATCGTTCCCGGAACTCTGGCGGCTCGCCGCTTCGGTGCCCGGCAGGCCGACCAGAATCAGCTCGGCGGCGCCCCACGGCGTCTGCTCGACCATCTTGTAGCCCATGTTGCGCAGGATCGCGAGCGTGTCGGGCGACAGGCCGTAGGTTTCGTAATAGACCGCGTCCGGCAGCCACTGGTGATGGATGCGCGGCGCGGCGACCGCGTCCTGCGGCGTCATCCCGTAGTCGATCACGTTCAGCACGGTCTGCAGCGTGATCGTGATGATGCGCGAACCGCCCGGCGAACCAACCACCATGAACACCTTGCCGTCCTTCTTCACGATCGTCGGCGCCATCGACGACAGCGGACGCTTGCCCGGCGCGATCGAGTTGCGCGTGCCCTGCACGAGGCCGAACAGGTTCTGCGCGCCGACCTTCACGGTGAAATCGTCCATCTCGTCGTTCAGGAAGAAACCCGTGCCCGGCGCGATGACCACGGCGCCGAAGCGGCCGTTGACCGTATAGGTCGTCGACACCGCGTTGCCGTCGTGGTCGACGATCGAGTAATGCGTCGTTTCCGGCTTCTCGTGCACGCCGACACCGGGCTGCACGTCGACCGACGGCGTCGCCGTATCGGCATGGATGCTCTTGCGGATCTGCGCCGCGTATTCCTTGCTCGTCAGCTTCGCGATCGGGTTGTCGATGAAGTCCGGGTCGCCGAGCAGCGTGTTGCGGTCTTCGTACGCGTGGCGCATCGCTTCGGTCATATAGTGGACCGCCGCGGCCGAGTGGTAGCCAAGCTTGCGCAGGTCATACCCTTCGAGGATGTTCAGCGTCTCGCACATCGTCACGCCGCCCGAGCTCGGCGGCGGCGCCGACACGAACTCGTAGCCGCGATACGTGCAGGTCAGCGGCGCCATGTCCTGCGCGCGATAGGACGCGAAATCGGCCGCCGTGATCACGCCGCCGCCGCGCTTCGCCGCCGCCTCCACGATCTTCGGGATCTCGCCGTGATAGAACGCGTCGGGCCCCTGCTCCGCGATGCGCTCGAGCGTGCGGGCCAGGTCCTTCTGCACCAGGCGATCGCCCGGCTGCAACGCGGTGCCGTCCGGGCGCAGGAAGATGCGCGCGGCTTCCGGATCCTTCTTGAAGCGCTCGACCGTCGTATCGAGGATGTCCGTATCGCCGCGCGTCAGCACGAAGCCGTCGCGCGCGAGCCGGATCGCCGGCGCCATCACCTGCTTGCGCGTCAGCTTCCCGTACTTGCGCTGCGCGAGATCGAGGCCGGCCACCGTACCCGGCACGCCGACCGCGCGATAGCCGTACAGGCTCTGCTCCGGAATCACGTTACCCGACGCATCGAGATACATGTTCGCGGACGCCGCGGCCGGTGCGGTCTCGCGGAAATTGATGAAGCGGTCGCGACCGTCGGCTAGGTGGATCGTCATGAAACCGCCGCCGCCGATGTTACCGCAGCACGCGTTGGTCACGGCCTGCGCATAGCCGACGGCCACCGCCGCGTCCACCGCGTTGCCGCCCGCCTTCAGGATGTCGACGCCGATCTGCGACGCGAAGTGCTGCGACGACACGACCATGCCGTTCTTCGCTTCGATCGCCGGGTCCGACGCGGCGAACGCGCACACGCTCATCGCCGACAACAGGGTGAGTACTACCAGCCGCCTCATGACGGAATCCTCCAGACGAATAAACCGGGCCATGCCGGGATGCATCGGTGCGCCACTGCGTATTCGGCCCGGCCCATCCAGCATGTAATAAACGATACATTTCAGCGAGGCCGCGATCATAACACTCACTTTTTTGCGCCAAAAACTAGGGTAACCACTAAATTCAGCGGGAGTGGACCTCGCCACGCGCACCGATGTATGTTCGATTTATTACACATATGAACGTATTCGCTGACCGAGTGATACGTCCCTCTAATTTCGGGCCACACGCGGGTTGCCGCACGTCAATCGGCTAACATGCGTGCAGTTGCCGGCAGGCGCCCGTCTGCCGTTTGGTCAATCCATTCAGATAGAGAGCCGGAGTGCCGATGGGGACGAGCATCAGGGCGTTGCTGTTATCCCAGATGGATAGCTTCACGCCGTCGGAACAGAAGGTCGCGCAGGCGTTGCTGGATCGCTATCCCAGTCTCGGGCTGGGCCCGATCGCGCAGTTTGCGAAGCAGGCGGAAGTCAGCGACCCGACCGTGTTCCGCTTCGTCGTCAGGATCGGCTTTCCGAACTATTCGTCGTTCCAGCAGGCGCTGCACGACGAGATCGACACCGCGATGAATTCGCCGCTCGCGCGGATGGACGCGTTTCATTCGGAAACGGGCATGCGCGACAGCCATGCGGCGATTTTCCAGCGGCTGTCCGAATCGCTCGCGACCACGATCGAAGGGCTCGACGCGGCTGCATTCGATGCGGCCGTGGCGGTGCTGGCCGATCCGGACGTGCGCGTGTTCTGCGGCGGCGGTCGTTATACGGCGCCGCTCGCGTCCCTGTTCTCGTTTACGCTCGCGTATGCACGGCCGCATGTGCAGTCCGTCGAGCCGAACGTGAATCTCGCGTCCGTCGCGCTGGCCGACATGGGGCGCAACGACGTGCTCGTGATCTTCGACTTTCGCCGCTACCAGAAGGACAGCATCCGCTTCGCGCAGGCCGCGCACCGGCTCGGCGCGCGAATCCTGCTGATCACCGACGAATGGCGCTCGCCGATCGGCGAGTTCGCGGAGATCGTGCTGCGGATTCAGGGTCGTCCTTTCGCGATGCTGCAGACCAACGTACCGGCGCTCGCGCTCGCCGAAGCGCTGGTGATCGGCGTGACGAACCGGCTGCCGGAACTGGCGCGACAGCGGATGGAAAAGATCGAGCAGCTCAATGCGGGCGGGATCGAGTGGGATGTGAGCCAGCGGGATTTGCCGGAGTGATGGCCTGTGGCCGTTCGGGCGCGGGCGTCCGCGTTCGACCTCGTGGCGTGTGCAAACTGCAAACCCCGCATGCAACGCACCATGCCCACCACCGGCGCATTCCCTCGTTCAGGGTGCCAGTTCCATCCGGTTGCCCGTCACGACCAATTTGACGGGGTCCGTCTTCTTCCACTTCGACTTCGGAATCACCAGTTGCCATTCGGCGCCACGCTGATCGCGAAAGAACCCAGCCACACCCACGGCTTGCGCGTCGGCTGCCATCGGCGCGGACAGCGTCACCGTGGCGCCAGGCACGAGCGTGGCCTCCATGCTGTCGAGCAGATCGGCCCTCAGTAACGCATTGTCGTCATCAAGCAGCGAGACGTAAGCCGCGCTCTCGAAAACCTTCACATCCTTCAACTGATAGATGCGCATCACGACCGGTAGAGATTGTCCCTGCTCGTTCTCGTTGAGCGCGGCGCGGCTTTCGATCACGAGGTTCATCTGCTTGACCTTCGTGACGAAAATCGCGTGTGTCATGCCGGCGGTCGTCTCTTTCATCGATTGCCACAACCCGCAGCCAGACAGCAACGCGGCCGTCGTTGCAGTAGCAGCCGCGAATCGAACGCTTCGCATCATCGGATGTGCTCGCGGCGTCACAGCCAGTCTCCCGTCTTGATCGTGCATGGATAGCGCCGGCTCGGGCCGCCCACGCCTTCATACAGCACGAGCCGCACCGAAAAATGGAAGCACGCATAGCGGCCGACGAAGCGACTGAGTACGTCACCGAACAGCGCGACGTCGCCCGGCCCGGCAAACCCGGACGGCTCGATACCCACGTTCACATTCACGATACGGTCGACGCGCGCCCCCACCCGTTCCGTTTCCTCATCGAGCCAAACGTGATGAATCGCGTCGATGCGTCGCCGGTTATCGCCCTCTCGCGTCCAGTCGTACAACGACAGCGCGCCGCGCAGCACATTCGCGTCCATCATGTTCAGTTCGGTTGTGCCGGCCCCATTGAAGTGAGAAATCACCCGCCAGTCATAGTCGCCACCGCGCGGCGGATACAGCGGCATCGTCGGGGCTGTCAAGTTGTGCACGCGCTCGACGCCATTGAAGGTCGAAGCAGGCGTGGTAATCATCGATTCACGCAGCGCCATGCGCGGCAGCCGCCCGTTGTTCGCCAATACGCGGACCGTTACGTGTGCGTCCGGCAAGCTGCCCGGTTCCGCCCACAGATGCCCGCCCAACGTCACGACCATCTCGCGCTGGCCCGTTACGCCCTGCCGAATCGAAGCGTGGTAGTACCGATCCGGCGACTCGTGCCGCATCATCCCGCCGCGGTGCCGGAATGCCTTGATCGACTGATACGGGTATTGCCTCGCGGTGCGCGGATCGGTCGCCACGACCGACAGTACATCGTAGGGCTCGACGTGCTCGCCTGCGGAGGTCGGGGCGCGCACCGGATAGTCGCGGTCATGCGCATTGGGGCGGATTGCCTGGGCGTCCAGTTCGAGCAGATTGATCACCGGCGTGCAGAACAGCCGGATGTTGTCCGCATCGAACGTGGCGTCACCGGGGATTCGGTCTCGAATCACGATTTCGAATTCAAGACGCGTTTCGCCCGGTGGCACGCTGGCCGCGTCGAAACCGCACAAGTCCACGAAGTGGAACTTCTCGGGGAACGCGAAATATTCGAGCATCGTCTGCTCGCGGTCGAGATCGACGTCGCGTACATCGAGGTCGGTCGGCCACAGTCGCGCCTGTGCGCCGAAGCCCGCTGCCTCGATCGTCATCGCCGGGCGTGATTGTAGCTGGCCGTCGAGCACGCGCGGCATGCGCACGCCGATCGACTCCACCTGGCGCGTGAAAACCGCGTACAGCGCCGATGCAGTCGGCCGGTCGCCATGCAGGTATAGCCGGATACGCGACAGGTCGTCCAGCAATCGCTGCTCGCGATGCAGCAGGTCGAACGCGAGACGGATGACCGTGCGGCCGTCCTCGCGCATGCGTGCGCCCGCCTCCCGCACGTTGAGCGGTAGCAAGTGTATCGCTCGAGTGGTTCGATAGACACATATGGTCCCGTCCGGTCCGACCGGTGTCGAACGTACCTGCAACCCGGGCGGTAACGTATCGAGTACGCGCGCCTCGCCGCTGCGCGGCACGCACTCGAGGATGGTCAGCGACGGAATCGTGCGGCCTGTATGCGGCCACAGATGATCGAGCAGTGGATCGGTGATTTCCGGCGCTGCGTCGTCGAGCTTCATCCGCAGCCGGCTCGTGAGGAACGCGAAAGCCTCGTAGGTCTGCTCGACACTGTCGTGACGCGCGCCAGGCATCGTCATTCCGACCCGGCGGGCTCCGTGTGGCTGGGACCGCGCGAACTCCCTCCCCGCCTCGCGCAAATAACGCATCTCCGCATCGAAGTAGCGCAGGTATCGATCGTCATCCACACCGAAACCGCTCCCTGCAGGCTTCGTCGGATGGTTGTCGTCTTCACTCATGGCTGGAAATCCTGTGGCAGCGGCGGAAGAAGCGGCGGCGTCGGCTCGACGCCCGCCTTGCCGACGACGAAAATGCGATCCGGCATGCGAAACCCGCGCAGTTTCAGCAAGTCGATCGGCCCGGCGCCGACCCGCGTACGCAACACGTACGACAGCGGCTCGCCGCTCCCCGTGTTCCACGTGAGCCGATAGCGCGCGCCATCGAGCGGCTTGATCTCCGCCTCGCTCAGCAGACGCAGGAATGCCCAATCGCCGGTCGAATCAAATGCCTGTCGCAAGCCTGCGTCGAGCGTCTGCCATGTGAGCCTCGCGTGCCCGTTCAAGCCGTTGCCGGGCCACGCCAGCGGGGTCCAGCGCTCCTGCTGATTGAAATAGACGATCTGCATGCCGTCGACCGACAGTTCCGATCGCGTCACGTTCGGCGTCGGCAGCGCCATCATGTCGAATTTCTCCCCGGCATCGGCCTGCGGGTAGAGCTGTGCCCCAACCGCCGACAACTGCCGGACGGCGCTCAGGAATGTCGGATCAAACTGCAAGGCCTGCGGTGCAAGTTCGCTGGGCGCCCAACGATCGCCCTCGAGTTTCATCACGCCGGCCAGTTGGGTCGTGATGAAACGCGAAATCAATCCGGTATCGGGTCGCACATAGCGGCCGAGCTCGGCGAAGGACGCATCGGCCTGCGTATCGAAGAACGGATAGCGGCCGCTCATCGCTGCGTTGAACGGTGCGGCAACACCGGCTCGCCATGCGTCATTCAAGCTCGCGGCGGCCGGTTGCAGGATCGTCTGCCATGCGGTTTCGAGCGGCTGCGCAAACACCGTATCGCCGAAGCCCGCCCACGCCGTACCCAGGCTCGCGGCCGTGAGCGCCGCGTCGTTGCGCGCCTGGGACAATTCCGACAACTTGCCTTGAAACACGGCCTGGGCGAGCGAGCGTGCCATGACCTGAGCGTCCGGACTGCCCGCGATCTGCTGCAGTTTCAGCCGCATCGTCGTGACCGCCGTCAGGTAGCGCGACAAGCTGACACCGCTTAGCGCGATGTCGGCTGGCGTGGCGCGCTTCCCGTTTTCCGCGGCAGACGATGCGCCCGTGTCGCCCATCAGCACCAGCAGCGGGCCAAACGCCTTGTCGAGCGGGTTGACGACGGTCGCCCCTGCTTGCTCGTCAGCCCCGATCAGGTTTTGCGCCTTTCTCACCAGGGTGGCGGCCAGCGCCTGCGACGGCCGCCCCGCTTGCGCCTGATACTGCACGGATTTCATCAGCGCGATCAACGGCGACGTCTGCGCATCTGCCAGTCGGGAAAGCTGCTCGACCGCGCCACCGAGGTTGGACGTCGGTTGCCACTGCAGGCTATTGAGCATGCGCTGCCATGCCGCCGTGTACTCGCCAAAATACCGGGCCGTCAATCGTTGCTTCAGTTCCTCGGCTGCGCGTTTCTCATCGTCGATCGCCGTGGTTCGGGTCATGCCCTGCGCGAGCGTATTGCCGATCGTCTGCGAAGCCTGCGAGCCGGACAACACCCAGTCACTGCTGATCCGGCGTTCATGCGACGCCTTGTCGATTGCCGAGGCGACCATGCCGTCCCATGCCGCACGCGTATAGATCCCCGGGACGGTCTGTGATGCCTTGAACATTCCATGCGCATCGGCGCCATTCAGCAGCGTTTCGAGCGACGCGTCGGCGTATTTGTTTTTGACTTCGTCGACGATACGTTGGTACACCGTGTCGTCAGCCGACGCGAGCCCCATTTGCGTGACCAGCATGTTGCGGGTCGAGGTCACGATGCGGTCGTTCGTCGCTATCCGCCATTCGGGATGCGCTTTCAGGTGATCGGCGTAGAAGCCTGCAAGCCGCCTGCCGGTATCGTCACGCTCGCCGAGCGGCATCTCGACCGGCCGCGCCCACAGGGTGACGAGCATGCGCTTCAGAAATGCGGGTTCGGCGCGCGATGGCTCGCCGAGCATCAGATAAGTCTTGAACGCGTTGTAGGTACTAGCTCGCGCGTCCTGCGATTGCAGGCTATCGGCGCGCGCCTGATCTGCTGCCTCCAACAGTTCGCCGATTGTTTGCACGACAGGCGCTTGCAAGTTGCGGGTCGCAGCGATTCGGTACGGTTGCCAGAGACCGGCGAGGATATCGTCATTGCGGGACAGGCCCGCCCGCAGGTGCCACGGTGCGCCATGCTGCTGCCGGTATTCGAGCTTTTCCATCAACTGCTGTAGCCCCAGTTGCGCGCGCCAGGCGGCTGCGGTCCGCGGCCGGGCATCCAGCGCTGCGCTCGCTGCCGCCTTCGCTTCGCGCATGAGTCGCTGGTTGCCGATGAACGATGCGGTCATCCATGCGCACCACGCGATCGCCGCAACGGTCACACCCATCGCCAGCGCATCCGGCCAATAGACTCCCACCCGCCGGCCAATGCGTCGCCGGCTGGCGATTGCGCGCCACGCGGGTAGCAGTGCAGCCGGTTGCGGCGGGAACTCGATCGGGATGTTGGTCACCGTTGTGCTCGCGTCCGCGGCGATCGGCACCGGCGTCGGCATCGCTGCTGTCGCCTTGAATACCGGAGCGAACATCACGCCAGCTAGCGGCGCGCGCAGCCACTGCGATGCACGAAGCGCTTGCCAGCCGGTCACGATGTGTTCGAGCTGTGTCCCGATGTATTGCGAGATTTCGGCCAGATAGCCGATCCGCGTGGGCCCCGTACATTGCTGCACGCCCGCGTCCGCCGTACCACGCTCGATCGCGGCAAGCTGCTCGCGCAAGTCCAGCGCCGGCTGCTCCCCCTTGTATGCCGCCCCTGGAAATGCACCGATCGCCTCGAACGTCTCGGGTCGATCGCCCTGCGCGGGCACGGCGTGCAGTAACGTGACAGGCGCGGCCCAGCCGATGTCGGCGGCCAGCGCGGCGAGGACGCGCGGCAATTCGACATCGCGCTCGTCCACGTGCGTGACGTGCACAATGCCGTCGACCGGCCGTCTGCTGCGCAGCTTACGGATCTGCCGACGCCACACGCCCGCGTCGATGCCGTCAGGTGCTGCGTGTACGAGGATCGCGTTGCCAACCGGCATTGCGCCCGCGCGCTTCAGGCCCGGCGCGACCTGATCGAGCAATGTGTCCGCACCGGTCACCATCAGCCACGGCAAGCGGTATCGCCAGCGCCGGCCCCGCGATACCCGTAGTTCCTCGACCAGGCGTTGCAGACGGGCATCGCGTTTGAGCGGCTTTTGCATCTTTGTTGCGTCGCCGATGTCCCGCCGAAACGTTCGTCCGGCGATGCCGTATGCGCCGATAAAAAACAGGCAGAGATGTATGGCAACGAATACGATCAACGCGATGACGATGACGACCACCACCTGCATGCGCGCCCCGCCGGGCGTGAGATCGAACAAGTCGCCGCGCACCCATACAAGGCCGATCGAGAAAGCCGCGATGATCAGCGTCGCTACCACCACGCCCCAGAGCGCAACGCGTCCGGACGGCGAAGCGTCTGCAGCGCGCGCCGAGTCAAGCGATCGCAAAGTCAGTTTCGGATCGGTCATGCTGAGTGTGTCCAGGCAACGAAGTTTCCTTCCCATGGGTACCGGGAAGCACATGAATGATGGCGGACTGCACGCCATCGACGATCAGTTGCGGCGCGTCGACAGCACCGCATTCGATAGCGGCTGCGATGGAGAGCCAGCCGCTGGCATTGCCAAAATCCCCCACGATGTAAGCGAGGTCGTATTGCGCGTCGCTATTCGCAAGCGTCGCCAGATTCGCGATGCGCAGCCCCTGGTTGCAACGCGCGACCGCACGCGTGGTCCAGGCACGCGTCACGGCATCGGAATCCGTATCGCCCCAGATCACGGCATTCGCGAAACCGTATTCGATCTCGTCAGGCTTGCCCTCGACAGGACGATGCAGGGACGCCATCACGGGCACCCCTTCCGGTAGACGATAGACGCCGGCATCGAGCAGCACCGCGACACATCCCTCCGTGCTGCCAGTCGGAGGCCATTCCTCATGCCATGCCGTTGCGATTACGAGCAGCGGGCATGCGTCGCGGGTGTCGAGCCATGCGTCCGCGATCAGTAACCCGTGCGAAGCTGGTGCAGCTGACACCGCAAGCAGCGGCAGACCGGCCAATTGCAACGCGTCGTGCACTTCCTGCTCGCGGAAAGCTTCTTCGCCGGGTTCGGCCAGTACGCGAACCTTCGGCCAGTGGGTTGCTTCGTAGTGCGTGAGCGCGTGCAGGCTCGCGGCGATCGGTTCGAGCGCTTCGGCGATCCTGAATGCCAATTCTGCAATGGGTCGTTTTAGTGGCGCATCTGCTGCGGCATCGGCTCCACTGTCGCCGGCCGGACCAATCTCCTCGTCGTCGCCGGTCTCGTCGGATATTTCCGGTGGGTCATCAAAGCGACAATGCACGACGACTCCCGCGCCATAGCGAGGTTGTTGCGATCGCGGCAGACGCGCGCCGGCACGGATCGCCTGGGCAAGCGTCTGGCCGTTCAAAGGCAAGCAATAACCCACGCCAAGCACTCGAAGCGGTTGCTGTGCGACACGGACACGCTCCGCCAGCCATCGATCGCGATGGAGATTCCGGTGGTATGCGCGGTACCACATGGCCTCATAGCGTGCGCGTTCGATCGCGAACAGAACGCCGACAAGCCCGTTCGGGATACCGACGACGCAGAACCAGAACCAAGGGCTGCCTGCCCGTTCACCCTTCGGCCAGATCAGCAGGACAATCGCTGCTCCGGAAACCGCGCAGGCTAGCCAAATGCAGAACCACCACGGCCACAAGCGTGGATGGCTCGGATAGGCGCTCGGGCGCCCAGCCTGGGAGAGGTCGACAGGCATTATTCGAAGTGGACGTTCGGTAACGACGAGATCAATTGACGACCACATGCGCAGCGATGGCCGTCCAGCGCGAATGGCTTGTTGTCGCGATCGGGAAACTTGTCGGCGCCTTCGTCGATGACGGTCGGGCCATGCTGCTGGCAGAATGCCTCGTCGCCCTTGCGGGCAAGCGGTTTGCCCATGAAGGTCGTCCATGGTGAGCCATTGGTGACTTCGCCGCCGCGTTCGAGTTTGTCGCCTTTGCGGATGGGAGATTTTTTGTTCATTCAACCAGATTAAATTAATTAAGTTATGGCCTTAAAATTGACAATCTAGTAATACATTTTTTAGGATAATTGTGGCTCCAATAAGTACTAACGAGGTAACGCCGCACCTTATCCACCCTAAGGTTAAAAAACCCATCCCCACACGACGGAAACCTCTCCACGAACTCATAAGATGATGAATGAAATGTAAAAACTCTATCGACGCTATACACACCCTTCCCATCGTCTATATGCGACACCCGAAAACCCTGCTGTCCGCTAAAATCGTAACTATCTACCTCGATATTCAATGTCTTTTCTGCATCTAAATTTACCACCCCGCGCTTGACCCCACCGCCACCAGACAACTCCCAAACCAAACTATCACCCTTTATTTTCACCACCGCCACAACATCCGGATACGGCGAAAAAGTTTTTGAAAAATCGTCGGCATACGAAAAAAACGATGCTATGAGCATAATTGCCGCCATTAAAACCTTGATTTTAATCATAATTTACGCTCTGACATCCCATAGCCTTTCTCACATACCCTCGGCAACAAAGACAACATCAGCATAAATAACATTGATCTTAAATAAAGCTATTGCCCTCATGACCTCTCACATTACTGACTTGCAGTCAGCACTTGACACTACCTCATCATTCTACTGCCGCGGATCAAGACTCGCCTCAATCGGGGTCATAAAGTATGCGTCGCGCGAAAAACCGGAACAAATCAACCTCTCCTTACTTTTCAAAAAGCGCAGTGCAGACATCATCTTCCACCACAACACGTCGATTATTTTTTATATCCCATACTCCTGGGTAGGACGTTTTTGAACAATCCACTTCACCGGTTGGTGCGACATAGCGACCATCTGGGGAAATAATCGATGCGCCCGCCTCACCACCACTGTTAAAAGCCGTGCCCCTAAGCTCACTGATTTTTTTACCTGAGATATACGCCCCCTTTAAAGACACAATATTTTTTGAAGTGCCAACACGAGCCACTGTTGCCAAATATGAAAATGGCCGCACATCAACGAAATCGAGCGCAACGTAAATTCCCTTCGATATATTTATATCTGACAGCACACCAACGTGCATCGGAATCGAAAGAACGTGAACAGTTACTCCGACTTGACACTGATCCAACTGACGCTTATCAACGTAAGTCGTCTCGGAAAGCATGACAGCGGATTTATCGAAACTCTCAATCGCGTAGCGCGGCTTTCTGTCAAGCGAACATATTTTTGAATCACCTATTTTCAGCGAGGCCCCGACCACCTCATAAGTGTTATCAGCATAAACATGAGTGCCAATAGAAGCCAGCGCCAGTACAAGCAAATTTCGCCGAAATTTACGCATTTTTATGTCCACTACAAAATCACACTCTTTACAAAACGTGTAAACTCCAATCGCCGCTCCCAATCCGTATAGCCGCCGTTAATGGCATACGTAACATCGCGCGATATTGCCTGCTCTTTTTGTCGATCGCTTTTTGAGACTACCACCGCCGGCGAGTCACGATCAATATTTCTAACCACCTCCGGCCGCTCAAATACCATGTAAAATCCCCCACTATCCATACTGTTATCAGGAAGAGCAACGTCATGAGGCCTATCAATTACTGCAGGAATCTTCGTCATACCGCTGCGGTTTCGCGCACGGAATGCTGAATCGGTCCACCACGATTCAGTAAAGGATGAACTCGAAATCCACCCCCTGAATATCCAATAACTGGCATAATTACTTCGCCCAGTCAATTGCTTGAAACCTCTTCCACGAAACTTCTGTGAATCATCCCGATCACAGTTGCCATTCCGCCAGTCGTATGAGCTCGCGATGCGCGCTCCCTTACTGTTAAATTTTTCCGACCGGTACCAGGCGTCATCCTCACCAGAATTCTGACCATACCAATGTCCCAATATCGATTCCAGCACTTTCGATTCCGGATTGATAACTTGACCGTAGAACTTTCCTTCCTTAAGTTTTCCGAGCATGCTTGTTTCTTGCATAGCTGCCAAGCAGTTGCTCTCAATAGCACCTTGACCAATAAAATGGGATAACCGGATCATCGATGTCAATCCATACTTTCTCGTCGCCTTATTTAATGGGCCCAAGTAAGTATCCCGCAATTGACTCGGAGACGGCAGCTGATCCCGGCTATAGCGATTATTTGCATAGATATTTTTAAACTCACCCCTATCAATCCACCCGCATTTCCTAAAATGCCGAATAAACGCAAGCGGATGAAAAAACCACAACTTCTGCCCCGCCGGAAGCCCCGTTTTGTCCCAAAACTGAACTTCCTTCAGATACTTCATGAAATCGTTGTAGCCTTTGTCATTTCCGTGATAGTAGCCACCCTCGTCAAGCAGACTCGCGTAACGCTCCTCGTTGTTCGTACTGTCCCATTCACTCGGCGCGTTGCAGACGAGCCCACGCAACTGCTGCCGTACCTGGGCGTTGCCTTGTACATACCCTGAAAGCGCTCTCGCCTTGTGAGCTTCCAGCGTTTCACCTTGCACAGCTGGCACCTCGTGCGGAGCGGCATCGCCCAGTATTTCCTTCAACGCAGCCACATCGCACATGCCATCACTGTCGAACGGCGTGCTTCCTTCACTGATTTTCTGCCAGCCCATGAATGACAGGAAATCCGCGTCGGAGAACTTCTGAATACTCGGATCATTGATATCGATGTAGCCTGCCTTACCTGCCGCCCAATTGACCTGCATCCACGTCACGCGCGCATCTGCCGCCAGTGTTTTAGACGGCGACAGGATGCGACCGAAACGCAGCAGTTCGTAGCCGTCGCTCGGGCATGACGAATAAAGCGCCGTTGCACGCTTGTACAGGTCGTATTCGTAGTCCTTTTCCTCGACGGGTTGCGGCGTAAGCAGCGTGCGGGTGCCGTCTTGCGCCATACTCCAGACCTTGCTGTATTTCGAGCCGACGCTGAAGTAGGTCTCGACAAGCAACGGCAAGGTATTCGAACCCTCGTGACCCGGCTTGAATTCAATCCCGTGCAACTTGTTTCGAGCATCAGCCTTCTCAGGCAAACGACGAAAGTTGCTACCTGCCGGAATGACGAAATAGGCATGTCCCCACCAGTCCGTTCCATTCGGCGAAGTGGGCGTGCTGTTACCCAGTTGCGTGCTTCCGAAATAAGCGTCGAAATCGTCCGGCAACATGAAAATCTCGAAATGCAAATGCGGCATCCTTTCATATTGCCCGCGCCACCCAAGTACATCCTTACGCCGGACCTTCTTGCCCTCTCCCGACACTGCCGGCGTCACCTGCCCCTTGCTCACCGGACCAGTCGGCACGCGCAAGAATTCCGGCAAGCGCTCTTTGTCCGCGCCGTGCTCCTCATATTCCACCAGCGGCAACAGATGCATATAAAGTGAGTAGAAGACCAGCGTGCGGCCTTCACCCGTCTCGGTCGTGTGCTTGAGCAACACGAAGCCGATATGGCTCGCACCGCTGTCGACCGCATGCTGGCAAACCCGATAGGCAACGACTTCCCCGTCGGCGATCGCGTACACCTCGCCCTTCTCATCGGGCTGAAGATGCATGCCGCAATGCCAGCGCCGATCGAAGGCGATCGGATAGATGCCGTGATCGCATTCGCGCTCGTCTACGGCGTCCATCATCGGATCGGGGTTCGTCCCGGTCGGGGCCGCAAGGCCGGCTTTGGGCAAAAAAGGCGGACTGATGATCATGTCGTTACCTTGTGTGGCTGTATCTGGGACTGGGCGAGTAGTCGCTCACCGGCAATTGCGGCAAGTTGACGGATGTATGGCGCGGCCCTTCGAACACGAACGAGGCAGCCCTGATACGAAATTCACCCGGGCAATTGAAGACGACATTGCCGTTCTCGATGGACATCGAAGCACCGCCGCACGCAACCATCGCCCTTGTCTTGGCACTTACGAGCACATTTGCGCCGGCGCTCGACACGTGCAATTGCTCGTCGGAGAAGAGATCCATCGAAGCGCCTTGTGCCTGAAGCTCGATTTTTCCTTTAGAGAAAATCTTGATGCCGAGCTTGTGCGCGCACAGCGAGATCAGGTCACCTGCCACCATGCGCAGTCGCCTGACGATGCTCACGTCCATATCCCGGCCTGCGGTAACGATCACGTTCTCGCCCGCCGATTGCTGCAGTGATTTCTGCGTCACGAATGCCATGCCGCCGGGAGCACTCGCAAGCAGCCCCGCGTCGCGAAGCTGATTCAGGCCGTCGAGCAGCGCCGCCTGCGTCGCTCGGTCCGCAGGGTCGGCCTTGGCTTGCGTCGTCGCGGCCGCAAGGTCCGTCACGCGCTGCAATGCAGCCTTGAGTTGCGCGATAGCGGCGGGCATGTCGAGATGCGGCGTCTCGGATCCACCTGCTGCGTCTGCCGAAACAAACAGCCCCTTCGGCGCGCGCAACGTGCCCCATTTCTGCGTGGTCAATTCGAAGCCCTGGCCGCGCTTGTTCTTGTCCCTGTCGACCAGATGGCCCATGTTGAGCGACGATTGCCCGAACACCGTCGCCAACCGGATGCCCTCGTGGTCTTTCAGATCCTCGAAGCGCAACTTGTTGCCGAGCAATGGCGAGCGGAATACGGCGCGGCTGTACCAACCCTCCTTGCCGTGAACGAGGTCACGACGCGCATGGTCATGCAGCGCCCCTGCGATCAGCAGGCGGTCGCAATTTCCCTGGGTCGCGACGACGCGTACTTCGGACCGCGGCAGTAAGGGGACGTGCAGGCCGCCCTGGTGCGACGCCGACGTACGCAGCACGCGCAACGGCATGCTGTTCGTGCCGCGCTTGCCGCTGTGCCGGGTGAACAGGAGCCTGACGCGATAGCGGCCATATTCGTCCATCCATGCGTACGGCTCGTCGTCGCCGGACTCGACCACACCGATCAGCATGCCGGCGATCCATCGCCAATGCTTTTCAGGAACGTATTCGGGCCGGTAGGTCTGATGTGCGGGGATCGCTTCGAAGGTGTTGACCACCGACTGGCTCCGGCTACCGGCCGTGACGAGCTTCGTGATCACCATCCCGTGCGGCGCCTCGTGCACCTCGTCATTGGTGATCCGCACCACCATGCCAGGCGTCATGCCGATGACGTTACTCGTGCCCGTGAGCCGCACTTGCCGTGTGAGCAGTTCGTCACGCCGCGCATCAGCCAGCGCCTGCCCTTCCTCGACCGAATGGAAATGCTCGACGCTGCGATTCACGCTTCCGTATACCGAGCGGTCGTCGTAGGCCACGATCGATTCGACTTGCAGCGGATCGTCGGGTATGCGGTAGTTGCGATCCCATTCGCGCACCGTCTGCGGCACCAGCGCACGCGTAACTTCCAGCGTCAAAATCGCCTCGTGCCAGCTCGTCAGACCGGAATGCGGCATCAACGGCACCTCGAGCGCTCGCATATAGCCTCGAGGCGTATTGCCGAACACCAACGTGTCGCGTTGCGGGCCGTCCTCCTTCTTCGCCTGCTTGAAGTAGTAATAGACACCCGCGCGCCGGCAGTGCCGGTCGATAAAGTTCGCGACCGTCTCTTCGTACATCACGGTTTGCTCCAGCTTCCCGTCGAGCCCTTCCAGCTCGAACTCGACGTCGAAGGATTGGAACAAGTCGCGATCGACGATCATGTCGCTCAGCAGCTCGCGAAGCGACCTGTCCAGCAGTACGGCCGAATCGTGCACCTCTTCAAGCAGCGAGAAACGCGACTTCAGATGGACTTGGTAAGTTGCTTCGTCGCGAGACGTTTTGACGCGAGTCCATTGCGTGACGACGCCGTGCACGGTACGCGCCGCATGCCGAACCGGATCGATCACAGCCGCCATCGACGGCACCGAAGCGAGTTCCTCGATCGTGAAGACTGCCGGCTGGCCCACAATCGTCGCACCGTCGATCCGCTTGTCCTGCGAGGTCACGATGATGTCCGCGAGGAATCGCGTATTCATTTCCTCGGTCAGAACGAATGACAGAACGGAGACCGGCGCATCGAGCCCCGCGATCTCGAGATGCAGAGGTTGGGTAACGACCGAATTGGGGTGTTTCAGTACATCCTGAATGGTTCGCATGGTTGCCGTTGAACGAGAGGTTTTACGCCGGCACGTTCGCCCATGCACGCTTTCAGGGGCGCAGTGCCACAACGCTCTCGCCAGTGAAGCATGTGTTCACGAAAATGAACACGTACCGGTCACGGATCTGGCAATTCGGAATTTTCAAATAATCACATAAGCCATTTATTTATTTTATGAATTTTTATTTGATTTTATTAAAATCTCCATTTTTTCTTATCTCTTATTAAATCAAGCCGCGATCTCAACAAGCATCGTTAAAATCGAACCACCGAATGGGAAATATAGGTCTTCGTACTGCTACAACGTGGGTTCCCAGCCGTCACCCGATAAAACCAATCCTCTCGAAATGCAAGTAGACTTATACGGAACGATATCCAAAAAATTCCATACAAATCCTCGACATATTGAGCGATATCAAGCCACCAATCTGATAAATAACCGAATTTTGAAATGTAGAAAATTGTCACGCTCCACCGTCGGCGCGACATCGGTGACGGATGAATGTCGCGTCCCACATATCTACTTTCCGACTTTACGACTCGACATCCTCCAGACTGAACACTTCCGTCTTGTCGTTGTACGAAAAGACCTCTCCGTACCGCCCCCAGTCGATCACTGCATCGAGCGTCTCCTCGGCCGCTTCGTCGGACAGAAAATCCTCCAGTTCCTGCTCGAAGCGCACACGCGGCGCGCGATGCCCCGGGCGCTCGTTCAGCACCTTCTTGATCCGCGCGGCGAGCGGCACGTGCTTCAGCAGGTGATCCGCGAACATCAGCTTGCGTTCCTGCGTGCCGAATTCCGCGAACACGCGCCCCGGCGGCGTCAGGAACACGTCGCCTTCGCGCACGTCCGCGAAGCCGAGGTACTGCAGCACTTCCGCGATCGGGAACAGGTCGTCGACTTCCAGATGCAG
>NZ_LZXX01000098.1:0-111386 GCF_001729305.1 Burkholderia sp. A2
AGACCGATCAGGTCGATCGCGGCGAGCGCACGCTCGCGCCGCTCGCGCGCGCCGACACCCAGCGCTTCGAGCCCGGCTTCCACGTTCTGCAGCACGGTGAGCCACGGGAACAGCGCGAAGGTCTGGAACACCATCGCGACGCCTTCGGCCGGGCCGCGCAGCGGCTTGCCGAGATAGGTCACCTCGCCGCCGGTCGGCTCGATCAGCCCGGCGATGATCCGCAGCAGCGTCGACTTGCCCGAGCCCGAGCGGCCAAGCAGGCCGACGATCTCACCTTCGCGCAGCGACAGGTTCGCGTCGTCGAGCACCAGCAGTTCGCCCTGCGTCTTGTTGAAGCCGCGGCAGACGTGATCGACGCGCAGGATTTCTTCGCCGAGGCGCGGCGGCTGCAACGGCTGGGACGTCTTGACGGGGGCGTGGATAACGGTCGAATTTTGCATCGCGCTTACTCTCAATCGAGACGGAGCCGGGATTCCGCATAGGCGTACATCGGACGCCACAGCAGGCGGTTGAACAAGGTAACGAACAGGGACATCACGGCGATGCCGAGGATGATCTTCGGGAAATCGCCGGCGGCGGTCGTTTGCGCGATATACGAGCCAAGGCCGTGCGCGACGACTTTCGTATCGCCCCACTGCACGAACTCGGACACGATGCTCGCGTTCCACGCGCCGCCCGACGCGGTGATCGCACCGGTCACGTAGTACGGGAAGATGCCGGGCAGCATCGCCTGGCGCCACCACTGCCAGCCGCGGATGCGGAAATTCTTTGTCGCTTCCTTGTAATCGTTCGGATAGGACATCGCGCCGGCGATCACGTTGAACAGGATGTACCACTGCGTGCCGAGCACGATCAGCGGCGACAGCCAGATGTCTGCGTTTAGGTGGAAGTGGACGATCGCGATCACGAACACCGGGAACAGCAGGTTCGCGGGGAACGCGGCGAGGAACTGCGCGAGCGGCTGGATCTTCTCGGCCAGCTTCGGGCGCAGCCCGATCAGCACGCCGAGCGGCACCCAGATCACCGATGCGATCGCGATCAGCACCAGCACGCGCAGCAGCGTGATGAGTCCGAGCACGAGCACGTGGCCGACCTCGGCCATCGTCACGCCGGTCGCGACGAAACTGACGACGCGCCATGCGACGTACGCCGTCAGCAGGATCACGAACGCGGCCCACACGATGTCGCCGATGCGCGACGGACGGCGCGACGAGGCGGCGCGCACGCGCGTGCCCGTCAGCGACGGCGCGCGCAACGGAATCCGCGCGGCCTGCGACAGCAGCCAGCCGGCCGGCACGAGCAACTGATGGATCAGGTGCGTGCGCCGCATCATGTCGAGCAGCCACGATTGCGGCGCATCGCCCGACGCGGTGTTCTCCATCCGGAACTTGTCGGCCCACGCGACGAGCGGGCGGAACAGGAACTGGTCGTAGGCCAGGATCACGACCGACATCGCGACGATCACCCAGCCGACCGCACCAAGATTCTTGTCCGAGATCGCCTGCGCGAGATACGCACCGATGCCCGGCAGCGTGATCGTCTGGTTGCCAACCGTGATCGCCTCCGACGCGACGACGAAGAACCAGCCGCCCGACATCGACATCATCATGTTCCAGATCAGGCCCGGCATCGAGAACGGCACCTCGAGCTTCCAGAAGCGCTGCCACGGCGTCAGGTGAAAGCCGCGCGACACTTCGCTCAGGTCGCGCGGCACCGTGCGCAGCGACTGATAGAAACTGAACGTCATGTTCCATGCCTGGCTCGTGAAGATTGCGAAGATCGCCGCCAGCTCCGCACCGAGCACGCGGCCCGGAAACAGCGCGAGGAAGAACGTGACCGTAAACGAGATGTAGCCGAGCACCGGCACCGACTGCAGGATGTCGAGGATCGGGATCAGCACCATGCCCGCGCGGCGGCTCTTCGCGGCGAGCGTGCCGTAGACGAGCGTGAACGCGAGCGACGCGACCATCGCGGCGAGCATCCGCAGCGTGGTGCGCAACGCGTATTCGGGCAGGTTCGACGGATCGAGCGAGATCTTCTGCGTCTGCAACACGCCGATCGGCGCCATCGTTTCGTGAAAGCCGACGATCGCCATCGCGAGCATGCCGATGATCAGCGGAAACGCGACCGCGTCCCAGCGGTTGGGCAGCACGCGCCACGCGGACGCGTTGGCGGTGCGATTCGGATCGAAGAAACGGATATCCATCGGTAGCGTCTTGTGTCCTGTGTTGAATTAAAAATCGATGGGTATGGACGTGTGCCGCGTAGCCAGTTCGCAGCCGCGGGGCGATTCAGGACAGGCCGTGCAGTGCGATCGGCAGCACCGAACCTTCCTTGACGAGACGAAGATCGGCGCCGGGATGCATGCCGACAGGGACGATGCCGCCGGCAATGAACGGAAAAAACAGCGCGAGGCCGAGGGAGCGCATGCGGTGACCGACCGCACGGCCCGTGTCCGTTGCCGCGAGGTTCGGCATGAAGGGCTCCGGAGAAGTGATTCGGAGTGGGAGGCTATCGGGCAGCCGTGACGCAAATGTGACGTGTCACTTACAGGACATTGACGAGTCATCCGGCGGCATCGCGCATCGCTCCGACGGCCGCCCACCCGGCGGGCGATCTCGCAACGATCGGGAATAAATCCACCGCTTCGCCGGTATCGCATGCGAAGGCGCCGGCTTATTCCAGGACGATCCGGCCGTCCGGTTTCGTCACACGAATGCGAGGCTTACATGTCTTCATCGACCCCTACCCGCCCGTCGCGCCGCAAGGCCCTGCAATGCATGGCCTTCGGCGGGCTCGGCACGCTGTTCACGCTATCGGGCGGCATCCTCACGCCGTTCGACCTCGCGCTCGCGCAGCCCGGCGACGCGCGCCCGGCCAACGCCGGCCGACCGCTATTCGTGCAGATCAGCGATACGCACATCGGCTTCAACAAGGACGCGAATCCCGACGTGTCGGCCACGCTGAAGCAGACGATCGATCTCGTCAACGGGATGCCTGCGCTGCCCGCGCTGGCGATCCACACCGGCGACATCACGCATCTGTCCAAGCCCGAGGAATTCGACCACGCGTCGCAGTTGCTGTCCGCGCTGCGCGTGCCGGAACTGCACACGGTGCCCGGCGAACACGACGTCACCGACGGTTCGGGCGCCGAATATTTCGGCCGGTTCGGCAAGGCGTCGGACAACCGCGGCTATTACAGCTTCGACCATGCGGGCGTGCACTTCATCGGGCTCGTCAACGTGATGCACTTCAAGCCGAACGGGCTCGGCAGCTTCGGCGACGAACAGCTCGCGTGGCTCGCGCAGGACCTGAAAGGCCGCTCGTCGAGCACGCCGATCGTCGTGTTTTCGCACATGCCGATGTGGACCATCTACGAACCATGGGGCTGGGGCACCGGCGACGCGCCGCAGACGATGGCGCTGCTGCGCCGCTTCGGCTCGGTCACCGTGCTGAACGGGCACATCCACCAGATCGTGTCGAAGGTCGAGGGCAACGTGATCTTTCATACCGCCCGCTCGACCGCGTTCCCGCAGCCGACGGCCGGCAACGGCCCGGGCCCCGTGCCGCTCACGGTGCCGCACGACCGGCTGCCGTCGATGCTCGGCGTGACGACCGTCGAATTCACCGGCCATCCCGCTACGTCGTCGCTGCACGATGCGACGCTCGCGTGACCAATATAAGGAGGCCGACATGATCCGCTTCAAGCCATCTCGAATCATCGCAATGCTGATGCTGTGCGGCGCGGCCGCAGGCACGCCGCTCGCCGCGTTCGCGCAGGGCCCGAACGGCCCGCTCGTGACGATTCGCAATTTCATGTTTTCGCCGATGTCCACCACGATCAAGGCCGGCACGACGATCACATGGAAGAACCTCGACGCGGAGCCGCACACCGTCGTCAACGACGCCGGCATCTTTCATTCGAAAGCGCTCGACCAGGACGAGACGTACGCGTTCCGCTTCGACAAACCGGGTGTCTACAAGGTGTTCTGCGGGATTCATCCGTACATGAAGGAGACGATCACCGTCGAATGACGCGGCTCGCCATGAAGCGCGCGGGGAACGACGGGCGGCAGCAAAAAACGCAAGCCGCCATTGCGCAGCGGGCGCCCCCGCGCTGTCGATCGCCTAAACTGAATCGAACTGTTCGGTTCCGACCCACCGTCACACGCAGCGAGGCAAGCCATGACCGCGAGCCAGCCGGCACGAATGGACCTCCCCGGGCAAGTCGTGCTCGTGCTCCAGGGCGGCGGCGCCCTGGGCGCGTTCCAGCTGGGTGTATTCCAGGCAATGGACGAGGCCGGGATCCGGCCCGACTGGGTGGTCGGCACGTCGATCGGCGCGATCAACGCGGCGTTGATCGCGGGGAATCCGCCCGAACGACGCTACGACCAGTTGTCGGCATTCTGGCATCGCGTGACGGAGCGGACCCGCTTCGACGTCCCGCCGCTGCTGCCCGGCTGGGACCGGGCGCTGGCCGAGCTGATGATCATCGGCGGCGGCATCACGGGATTCTTCCAGCCCAATCCGGCGTCGTGGCTCGGGCCGATGGTGCGGCTCGGCGTCGATCGCGCGTCGTACTACCGGATCGCGCCGCTGCGCGACACGCTGGCGTCGCTGGTCGATCCCGACCTGCTGAACGCCGGCCATCCGCGGCTGACCGTCAGCGCGGTCAACGCCTGCACGGGGACGATGCGCTATTTCGATTCGCGCGATACGCCGCTCGGAATCGACCACATCATGAGTTCGGGCGCGCTGCCGCCCGCGTTCCCGGCGATACGAATCGACGGCGCGCCGTACTGGGACGGCGGCGTGTATTCGAATACGCCGGTCGAGGTCGTGCTCGACGACAACCCGCGCCGCAGCGCGGTCATCTTCTCGGTGCAGATGTGGAATCCGGCCGGCCCGGAGCCCGAGAGCATCTGGCAGGTGTCGGAACGACAAAAGGACATCCAGTACGCGAGCCGCACCGACAGCCACATCGCGCGCCAGCAGCAGATTCACCGGTTGCGTCACGTGATCCGCGAACTGGTCCGGCACGTGCCGGAAGCCGACCGCGCGTCGCCGGCCGTACGCCAGCTCGCCGCGTGGGGATGCGAGACCACGATGCACCTGATCAAGCTCGCCGCGCCGCGGCTCGACGGCGACAATCAGTGGAAGGACATCGATTTCACGCCTGCCGGCATCGCGGCCCGCCGGGAGGCTGGCTACGACGCGGCGAAACGGGCCATTGCCGCGCGGCCGTGGGAACTGCCGATGGACCCGACGGAAGGCTTGACGGTGTTCGATCCGGACGCCGCGCCGGTCGCGGAAAAAACGGCATGACGCGCGGCAGGCACCGCCTCGCGCCGCGTGCCCCGCAGGGTCAGGCGCGCGCGGCTCGGATATGCGCGCGGCCGGCGTCGCTCACTTCGACCTCGGCCACGCCGCCCGGCGCATGATGGCGGACCAGATAGCCGCGTGCGCAGGCCTCCTCCCACACCGGCAGGCGCGGGCACGACGTGCGCCACGCGTCGATCACCTCGTCGTACGGCCGCGCGCCGGGCCCGATCCATTCGAGCAGGTCGAGAATCAACGGCTCGATCGATGCTGCTTCGCGCTCGGGTACATCCGGCGGGACTGCGTGGATCGGCGGCCCATCCGGCTTACGGTAATCATCGACGATCGTGATGTTCATGGGGAGCTCCTGGGAACACCGTCATCCTGATCCGCGAAGGCCGCGCGTGGAAATGAATTTATCTTGCCGATTCCTGCATTTTTCTGATCGATCGATTTTCGTCGGGCGTACGCCAGTCCGCCGCGGTGCCGGCCACGACCGGACACGACTGCGGCAATGCCTGCCCGAACAGCACGGCCAGCCCGCAAGCGGACGTGAACATGCCGAGACCGTCATGCCCGACACCCGGCACTTCGACGACCTGCTGCGCGAGATCGTCCGGATGCCGCTTTTTCAGGTAATCGAAATAGGCCAGCCCGCGCGCGAGCCGGTACGGCCCCTGCGCCATCGCCGCGCATGAACGGTCGATGAAATGCGTATAGGGATTCGTGTCGGCCTGCCCGAGCAGATACACGACGTGGCGTGCGACGTAGCGGGTTTCGAGATCGCGGACGTCCTGCGACGCCACGTAAGGCGGCGCCGATTTCAGCCCGTATTTCCATTCCGTCGCGCGCGGGCAGACGCCGCCGGCAAGTGCATCGGCATTCGGACGTTCGTCGTCAAAATACAGGTAGCTCGACGGGTTCGCGACCACGTAGCGTATGGCGATGCCGGCTCGCGCGAGCGCGTCGCCTTCGCGCCCGGCTACTGCGTAACGCTGCAGCAATTGCGCGCCGGCGGAGTGGCCGATCACGACGACCGTCGTCAGCGACGGGTACAGGCTGCGGTCGGTGAAATGCGCGAGCAGCGCGTCGAGCGCGGCAAACGAGCTGATCGGCGCCGGCTGGCGCGCCGGTTCGCCGCCCTTCCATCCTTCCTGGGTCCACGCGAGCGTCGATGCGGACAACGAGAACGCGCGCGTATCGGCACGTGTCAGGAACTGCGGCGCGACGACCATCGTGCCGTTGCCTGCCGCACCGGCCTTCTCGACGACCTTGCGCCCCGATGCGTAGTACGTGTCGGCATTGCGCAGGGTGCCATGAATCACGATGAACACGCGCGTGACGTCGGGCGCGGCCCGGTCGAGCGGATGATCGGCGTAGACCGGCAGCATCGCGCTCCCCTGCGGCGTATCGACGGCCACGCGCTGGTCGGCGACGGCCTTGACCGGCGCTTCGAGCCGTTCGCGCTGCGTGGGCGTGGCGGCTTCGGCCGGCTGCGCGCCGGCTAGCGCGCCGGCGGCGGCGCAGGCTACCGCGAGCGGAACGGCGTATGACAGGGCGCGCGCGGCCAGCAGCGCACACGAGCGTCGGAGACTGGCAAACGCGACGGAGGGGACGGACATGGCGGCAGCTCGGTGGTAGAGATGACTTGAACGGCGATGGTCGCAGAATCCGTCGCACGCCGCCGGCCGGTTACGCATGCCTTCGGCGTTGACGCACCCTTTGCCCGAGCGGCTCGTGTGTGGCGGTATGACATTGCCGGCAAGACGAACTAAAACCAGCGGATTCATCGAGAGCGGTTCACGGCGCCGCCGATCCGCCCCCGAGATTACGGTTTCCTATCAACCCCATTGTCGGCAGTGCTTTCCCATATATCGTCAAAATGCGATATAAGATTCGCCCATCGACGATACTTGTTTGCCCGATCGAAACACCCACCCTTCCATGCCGACTGAACTCGACATCGACGCGATCCTGAAAGCGCTCTCGAACCCCGTGCGCCGGGAGATCCTCGTCTGGCTGAAAACGCCCGGCGAGCATTTTCCGCAGCAGACGCTGCCGTACGAACACGGCGTCTGCGCGGGCCAGATCGACGCGCGCTGCGGGCTGTCGCAGTCGACCGTCTCCGCGCACCTCGCGACGCTGCAGCGCGCGGGGCTCGTGACGTCGACGCGGATCGGCCAGTGGGCGTTCTTCCAGCGCAACGAGGCCGTCATCGACGCATTTCACGACGCCCTGCGCCGCGAACTCTAGCCAACGGCCGAACCGGCCATGCGGGGCGCCGTCGCGCATGGTGCGCACGCTTCCCCGCCTTTCGTGAAGAGGTTATCTGCCATGCCCACGTTGTTCGATCCCGTTACGCTCGGCGAACTGACCCTGCCGAACCGCATCGTGATGGCGCCGCTGACCCGCTCCCGTGCGGGTGCGGCGCGCGTGCCGAATGCGCTGATGGCGCGCTACTACACCGAGCGCGCGTCGGCCGGCCTGATCATTACCGAAGCGACGTCCGTCACGCCGCAAGGCGTCGGCTATGCCGACACGCCGGGCATCTGGTCCGACGAGCAGGTCGAGGGCTGGAAGCAGGTCACGCAGGCCGTGCACGCGGCCGGCGGGCGCATCGTGCTGCAACTCTGGCACGTCGGCCGGATCTCCGATCCGATGTTCCTGAACGGCGACCTGCCGGTCGCGCCGAGCGCGATCGCCGCGGGCGGCACCGTGAGCCTCGTGCGTCCGCCGCGTCCGTTCGTGACGCCGCGCGCACTCGAACTCGACGAAATTCCGGGCATCGTCGCCGCGTACCGCAAGGGCGCCGAGAACGCGAAGGCAGCCGGCTTCGACGGCGTGGAGATTCACGGCGCGAACGGCTACCTGCTCGACCAGTTCCTGCAGGACAGCACCAATCGCCGCACCGACGCGTACGGCGGCCCGATCGAGAATCGCGCCCGCCTGCTGCTCGAAGTGGTCGACGCGGCGATCGACGTGTGGGGCGCCGGCCGGGTCGGCGTGCACCTCGCACCGCGCGGCGACGCACACACGATGGGCGATTCCGATCCGGCGGCAACGTTCGGTTATGTCGCGCGGGAACTCGGCCGCCGCAAGATCGCGTTCATCTTCACACGCGAATCGTATTCGGGCGACCAGTTGAGCCCGCGCCTGAAGGAAGCGTTCGGCGGCCCGCTGATCGCGAACGAGCAGTTCACGCTCGACACCGCACAGGCCGCGCTCGCGAACGGCAGCGCCGACGCGATCGCCTGGGGCAAGCTGTTCATCGCGAACCCGGACCTGCCGCGCCGCCTCGAAATCGGCGCGCCGCTCAACCAGCCGGTGCCGGAGACGTTCTACGCGGAAGGCGAAACGGGCTACACCGACTACCCGGCGCTGAGCGACGCGGCCTGACGGTGGAACGGCGCGGGTTCAGGCGGGCACGTCCGCACGCATGAACACGCGCCGCGTTTCATCGAGACCGAGCGCGACGTGGTGCGCGCGGATCGCGCGCAGCGCGTCGTCGAGCGCCGCATCGTCGATGATCCGGAAACCGAGACGCGCGTAATAAGGCGCGTTCCACGGCGCATCGCGAAACGTCGACAGCACCACCTGCTCGACGCACTCCCGCGCCGCGCGCGCCATCACCTGCTCGATGAGACGCGCGCCGATCCGCTGCCCGGCATGCGACGGCGCGACATCCAGTTCCTCCAGATACAGCCGCCGCGCATCGAGCAGCCGATAGAACGCGAATCCCACGCACGTGCCTCGCGGATCGACCGCGACGTACGCGCGACCGCCGTCGATCCGCTCGAGCACGGCGGCCGTATCGGTCGGCTCGGCATCGGCGATGTCGGCCATGCCGATCTCGCGAAACCGCTGCGCGGCGGCAACTTCCACCGCGGCCATCGCGGCCGCGTCTTCCCGCGCGGCGGGGCGAATCAGGATCGAGGCAGGCATGACGGCATTTCAGGCAGGCAGTCTGGAACGGCCGTCACTATAATCGAAACTTCATACGTATCGTTTTCGACCGCCCGATCCACGAGGTCCGTCATGACGTTGTCCGCACTCGCCGTCTTCGCCTTCGCCCTGCTCGTCACCGCCGGCACGCCCGGCCCAAGCGTCGCCGCGCTCGTTGCGCGCGTGCTGACGAACGGCGTGCGCGACGTGCTGCCGTTCCTGGCGGCCATGTGGCTCGGCGAGGCGCTGTGGCTCACGCTTGCGGTCGCGGGGCTGTCCGCGTTCGCGCGCACGTTCGCGACGGGCCTGATCGTGCTGAAGCTGCTCGGCGTTGCGTACCTGCTGTTCCTCGCATGGAAGATGTGGACCGCGCCGACCGGCACGGGCGCGGACGACCTGCCGCGCGGCCAGTCGTCGTGGCGCATGTTCGTCGCGGGGATGCTCGTCACGCTCGGCAACCCGAAGATCATGATCTTCTACCTCGCGCTGCTGCCGACCATCGTCGACCTCACGCACGTCAGCGTCGCCGCCTGGGCCGAACTGGTCGGCACGATGCTCGCGGTCCTGATCCTGGCCGACTGCTTCTGGTCGCTGCTCGCGTCGCGCGCACGGGCCTTCCTGACATCGGCGCGCGCGAAGCGGATCGCGAACCGCACGAGTGCAACCGCGATGGCCGGTGCGGCAGTCGCGATCGCGACGCGGTAGTCCCCGGCGACGCGCCCCCCGTTAACAGCGAAACGCCTTGCGCCACACACCCTGCTGCGGCGTGTGATCGTTGCATTCGATCAGCCCACGCACCAGCGCCCAGTCGTCGTTATCGCAGAAATCGAGCAGCATCGCGCCATGCGGGCCGCGCTGCTCGCGCAAGCGCTCGGCAAGCCGCGCATGAATGCCCTGCACGCGGCCATCGCCGTGTGCGACCACCGACGGATTCGCGCCCATCCCCGTTCCGCTGCAGAAATTGAGCGCCCAGCGGCCGCTATCCGGCAGCGGCAGATGCGTCAGCAGCGCGTCGATCGCGCGCCACTTCCATGCGATCGACGCGGCCACCGGCACGCGATATTCGTCCTGGATCACGAACGCGCCGTCCGGATGATCGATCGTGAACGTCGCGTTGTCGGGCCACGCGGTGAGGTCGATGCCAAGCGGCCGGCCGCTGCGAAAGCGCCGCAACAGCACGACCGCGCCGCGCACGTCGCCGAGCGTCGGCAGCGTGCCGCCGGCATGCCAGCGCAATCGCGGGTGCCGCGCGCGATGCGCGTCGAACGTTGCATCGAAACCGCGCGTGCACGCATGCGCCGGCCACTCGTCCTTCACCGACATCACGATGCATTCGCGCGGATGCGCATCGAGAAAGCGCGTACAGGTGGCCAGCACGTCGTCGAACGTCATGCCGAGCGCGATGCCGCCGTGATGGATGTCGAACGCATCGCGCACGTGCCGGCAACGGATGTCGAGCAGCCGCACGCCATGCGCGAGCTGCGCATCGAGCGGCGCGCGCTGCGTGCGCACGAGTAAATCGTCGACCGTATACGCACAGGTGTCATGGCTGCCCGGTAGGGTCAGCGTATGCAGCGGCCGCGCGTCGTCGAGCGCCGACATCCAGTCGGCGGGCGGCATGCACGTATCGTGGCGCGAAGGGATCATGAATCGATGAATGACAAGGAAAGGAAACCGTGGGTCACGGCGTCGGATGTCGCGGTGCGGGCCGGCGTCTCGCGCTCCGCAGTGTCGCGCGCGTTCTCGCCGACGGCAAGCATCGCGCCGCAAACGCGCGAGCGCGTGATGGCCGCCGCGCGTGCGCTGGGCTACCAGGTCAACCGGATCGCGCGCGACATGATCACGCAGCGCAGCAGCATGATCGGCGTCGTCACGGCCGGCTTCGAGAACCCGTTTCGCGCGCGGCTGCTGTCGGACCTGATGGCCGCGCTCGGGCAGCGCGCGCTCACGCCGCTCGTGACCAATGCGGAAGATCCGCGCCAGGTACGGCAATCGCTCGAACAACTGCTCAGCTACCGGATCGCGGGCCTCGTGATGACGTCCGCGTCGCCGCCACTGTCGGTCGCGCAGCAATATCTCGAACACCGGATTCCGGTCGTGATGATCAACCGCGAAGCGAATCTGCCGGGCGCGGATGTGGTCGTCAGCGACAACGCGGCGGGCGCCGCCCACGCGGCGCAGCGGCTCGTACGGGCCGGCGCGCGCCGGCTCGCGTTCGTCGGGCCCCGCGGCGCGAGCTACAGCGCGCGGTCGCGCGCCGCTGCGTTCGAGCAGGCGATCGGGCCACGCGACGCGTTCGACCCGACACTCGTACGTATGCTCGATACGCCGTCCGACACGCACGCCAGCGGAGTCGACGCCGCGCGGCACCTGTTCGCGACCGGCGAACGACCCGACGGCGTGTTCTGCTCGTCCGACCTGCTCGCGCTCGGCGTGATCGACGTCGCGCGTCGCGAATTCGGCTTGCGCGTGCCGGACGACCTGCGCGTGATCGGCTTCGACGATATCCCCGCCGCCGAATACGATGCATATCGGCTGACGACGCTGCGGCAGGACACGCGCGGCCTCGCGCTTGCGGCGATCGACCTGCTCGCCGACCGGATGCAGACGTTCGACGGCCCGTCGCGCACGCGGGTCGTGCCGGTCACGCAGGTGGTGCGCGACAGCTGCGCGTGACGACGCAGGACCGGGCGCGGCCACGCCACGCGTCACTTCAACCCGCCCGCGAACCCGCGCAACAGGTAGCGCTGTACATAGCCGGCCACGGCCAGCGTCGGCAGCGACGCCATCAGCCCCGCGCTCATCAGGTCGCCCCAGTCGATCCCGTTCTCCGTCACGTAGCCGGCAATCGCGAGCGGCAGCGTGAAGCGGCTCGGCGTCGACACGAACAGCAGCGCGATCAGGAATTCGTTCCACGCCGCGATGAACACGAAGATCGCGGTCGCGATCAGCCCCGGCGCGCACAGCGGCAGCACGATCTGCACGAGCCGCCGTGCGAGCCCCGCGCCGTCGATGCACGCCGCTTCCTCGTATTCGATCGGCACGTCGCGCACGAACGCGAGCAGCATCCAGATCGCCATCGGCAACGCGTAGATCTGGTACGCGAGCATCAGGCCGAGCGTCGAATCGAGCAGGTGCAGCCGCTTCGCGAGCGCGAACAGCGGCACCGCGATCGTGATCGGCGGCATCAGCTTCAACGCCAGCACGAGCATCAGGAACAACAGGTCGAGCCGCGCCGGAAACCGTAGCCGCACGAGCGCATACGCGGCCGGAAATGCGAGCGCCAGCGCGAGCAGCGTCGTGCCGAAGCCGACCAGCAGCGAATTGAACAGCGGTGCGCCGATGCCGTTCGACCACACCGACGCAAAATGCGCGAAGGTCGGCGCGGCCGGCCAGATCCGCAATGGATGATCGAGACGTTCGAGCGTCGGCATGAAGGCCGCGCCGGCCATCCACAGGCACGGCAGCAGCAACAGCGCGAGCGCGACGACGCGCAGCACCCATGGCATCGCGTGACCGCATGCGGCGCTCGTTCGTGCGCGCGGGATACCCGCCGATCGCGTCGTCATGCGCGCCGCTTGCGGACCGTCTGCCATACGTACCCCGAGACCAGCACCGCGGACGCCGCCAGCATCAGCACCGACGCGGCACTCGCCGGCCCGACGTTGAAGAAGCGGAAGCCCGTGTCGTAGATATAGGTCGACAGCGTCTGCGTCGCATTGCCGGGGCCGCCGCCCGTCAGCGCATAGACCTTGTCGAACAGCTTGAACGTGTCGATCGAGCGCAGCAGCAGCGCGAGACCGATCTGCGGCGCCGCGAGCGGCAGCGTGACATCGCGCAGGCACTCCCACTCGCTCGCACCGTCCGTGCGCGCGGCTTCGTACAGCTCCTGCGGGATCGACTGCAGCCCGGCCAGCACGATCAGGAACGCCATCGGCGTCCACTGCCACACGTCGACGAGCGCGAGCGACCACAGCGCGAGATGCGGATCGGACAGCCAGCGCACGCCTTCGACGCCGAACGCCGCGAGCAGCGCGTTCAGGAAGCCGTCGAAGTTCAGCCAGTTGCGCCAGATCGCCGAACACACGAGCGTGGACAGCATCATCGGCAGGATCGCGAGCGGCAGCGCGATGCGCCGCCCGGGAAACGCGCGCACGAACAGCAGCGCGAGGCCGAAGCCGAGCGCGACTTCGGCGAGCGACGCGACGATCGTGAAACGCAGCGTGTTGCCGAAGCCGGCCACAAACGCATCGTCGCCGAGCACCGCGCGATAGTTCGCGAGCCCCGCGAACGCGCGATGGCCCGCTGAATAATCGACCCGACAGAATGAGTCGATCAGCACCTGTGCGACCGGATACAGCGCCAGCGCGGCGAGCACCAGCAGCGCGGGCCCGAGCAGCGCGACGAACGGCAGGCTGCGGCCGAAGGTTTTCATGCGCGACCTCGGGCCACCGAGTTGACGCGCGCGGTCACTTGCCGGCCGCGGCCGTTGCCTGCGCGATCTTCTGCTGCGCCTGACGCAGTGCGGCGTCCGGTGCGGCCTGCCCCGTCAGCGCGAGCTGCAACTGGTCGCCGAGAATGCTCTCGACCTGCTGCCAGTCCGTCACGCGCGGCCGCGCACGGCCGGCCTCGAGCGCCTTCAGCTGATCGGGATACCAGCGGTACTGGCGCACCAGCGCCGGATCGTTGAACACGCTGCGGCGGGTCGGCGGAATGCCGATGCCGGCGAGGCGCGTCTGCGTATCGCGCGCGGTCAGGTAAGCGAGGAAGTCCTGCGCGAGCTTCGCATGCGGCGCGTCCTTCGGAATGCCCATCTGCCAAATGCCGAGCATCGGGGCCGGGCCCGCGGTCTGCCCCGGCGGCGGCTGCAGCGCGATCTGCCCGACCACGCGCGACTGCTTCGGATCGTCGAGCGCCGGCACCCATGCCGGCCACACCTCGATCGACTGCGCGGCCGTGCCGCGCTGCAATGCATCGCGCACTTCGGCCGCGCCGTACACGTCGACGTCCTTCGGCGCGAACGCCTTCAGTGCGAGGAACGTCTTCAGCGCGGCCTGCGCTTCGCGCGAATCGATCGTCACGTTGCCGGCACGGTCGAACACGTCGCCGCCATACGCCCACAGGATCGGCAGGAAGCCCGTGACGACCGGGTTGCCCTTCGTGCCGCGAAACACGACGCCCGACACGCTCTTGTCCGCGCCGCCGACGGTCTGCGCGATCTTCAGCACGTCGTCCCAGTTGCGCGGCGGTTGCAGTTTGTACTTCGCGAGCAGGTCCTTGCGGTACGCAAACATCTCGACGTTGCCGACGATCGGCAACGCGTACAGCGCGCCGGCCGCATTGCGGCCGAGCGCGACGGCGGACGGCACGAGATCGGCGTCGGCGAGCGCCGCGGGCAGCGGCTTCAGCCAGCCGTTACCGATGAATTCGGGCGCCCACGTGTCGTCCATCATCACGAGGTCGTACGCGCCGGTGCCTTCGCGCATCGACAGCTTGAGCTTCTGGTACAGGTTCGCGTTCGGCAGCTTGAGCAGCTCGATGTCGGTGCCCGGATGCAGCTTGTTGAAGCCGGCGACGGCGTCGGCGAGCCCCTTGCCGTAGATGTCGTCGCGGCCCGCGATGACGAGATCCGCCGCAAAGGCGTGCGTGGCGACAACGGATAGCGCAACGGCGGCGGACAGCGCCCGCAGGCGACTCAGCAAGGTCATGAGGTCTCTCTCGATCGGCGTATGGAGCGGAACAGTCATGCGTTGCACACGTGTGCAATGCCGGCGACACGTTGGGTCGCGTGAAGCGTCGCCATTGTTCACGCTGACCGTGAAGGTATTGTGGCAAAGCGCAAAGCCTAGCCACCTGACGCGCGCATTCCGTCCATCCAGGCCCGTTCAGTCAAGCATACGGACGTTTTTTCAAACGTCGCTTTCCATCACTCGACGGGTGCCGGACCCTGCACGCGGAGGCAGCACGGCGGCACGCGACCGACGTGCCGCCGCCAGCCGCATTCGACGTCAGAAGTTCACACGAATGCCCGCCATCACGGCGAGCTGCCGGCTCGAATTGCTGTTCGCGAGCACCGGAATCTGCGCGTAGTTCACCGCGTTGCCATTCCCATCGGTGCCGAGCCCCGTGCCGCTCGCGATCTGCCCGATCGCGACCGCATACAGCGCGGTGCGCTTCGACAGGCTGTAGTTCGTGCCGACGTTGACCTGATGGAAACGCGTCGTGCCGCGCCCGTCGGTGTGCGCGGCGTTGAAGATGTACGCGACGCCGCCCTGCAGCGCGGGCGTGAACATGTACGTGACGTTCAGCTCGCCGACGTCGAACGTGAATGCCTGCGTGCGCGGCTGCGCGCCGGTCGAGAAATAGCGGCTGTCGCCGAGACGCGTGTGCGTGTAGGTCAGCGCGACCGTCGCCGCGCCGAATGTGACCGAGCCGCCAGCGCCGAACGCGCGCATCGAGCCGGCGTCCTGCAGCAGGCAGAGCATCGCGCCCGGGTTGCTGCACGCGAAATCGCCGATATAGCCGCTCGCGCCGCCGAGCGCCGCGTCGAGCGGCTGGTGCAGGTCGAGATAGCCGACCGAGAAAGCGACCGGCGCACGCGTGTAGGTCGCGGCGACCGCATAGCCGCGCTTCGCGGAAAAGTCGCCGGCCTGCCCGCCGAAGCTGAACGTGCCGCCGAACGTGAGGCCGTTGAAATCGGCGCTGGTGAACTTCACCGCATTGTTGAAGTTGAACGCGGCGTTCAGGTTGTCGACGTCGCCGAGATGCGAGCCGTACGGCGTCGCCCAGTTGTTGCTCGATACGTATGCGCCGAGCATGTCCGTGTACGAGTCGTATTGCCGGCCGAGGCCGAGCGTGCCGATCGAATCCTGGCGCAGCCCGACCCATGCCTGCCGGCTGAACGCCGTGCCGCCCTGCAGCGCCTGCCCGTTCGCGGACAGAAACTGCTGCTCGAGCGAGAACACCGCGCTGAGCCCGCCGCCGAGCGGCTCGGCGCCCTGGAAGCCGAAGCGGGACGGCACCAGGTTGCCGCCGCCCATCTGCCATGCATGGCCGCCGCCCGTGCTGCCGTCGGCGCGCGTGAACTGCTGGTTCGTCGAATAGATGATGCCCGTGTCCACGGTGCCGTACAGCGTCACGCTGCCGGAGGTTTGCGCGTGCGCGTGCAGGCAACCCAGCATGGCCGCGGCTGCGGTCAGTCGTCGTCCGTTCTTCATGTCCCGCCCCTCAATGGTCATCGGTTCGCAGTACAAACCGATGGTGTTGTCGATATGGGTGGCAGGACTTTATCCAGCGAAAATTCCGGACCTCTATCCCAAATCAGCAAACGGTGATGGGGACGGGCAATACACGACGGCGCTCGGCGGCGCCGCCACGGTGAGGAGGCGTCATTCGGGACGCAAGGTTTGCGACGGCAGCTCGCCGAACAGGTCGCGATACTCGCGCGCGAAATAGCCGAGATGCGTGAAACCCCAGCTCGCGGCGGCCTCGCCGACGCCGAGCTGCTGCACCGGGGTCGTGCGCAGCAGGCGACGCACCGCGTTCAGCCGGATCGTGCGCAGGTAGCCGACCGGCGTGACGTCGGCCACGCGCTGGAAGCTCGTTTGCAGCGTGCGGCGGCTGCAGCGCAGCGCGCGACACAGTTCGAGCACGGTGACGGGTTCTTCGGGCCGCTCGCGCAGATGCTTCTCGCAGCGGCTCACGATATCGCTGTAGGTGGCGTGCGTGATGTCACGGCGCTCGACGCCGATACCGTGTTCCAGCGCATCGAGGAACATGCCGAGCATCGCGTCGCGGAACATCTTGCGGGTCGCCGCATATTCGAGGCAGCCCGGGTTGCGCTGCGCATCGTCGATCAGCGCCGACAGCCGCACGCCGAGCGCGACGCCCTGCGCGTCGGACAGCCGCGTCACGTGCCGCAGCCTGCGCGCGGCCGTCGCGCCGAATTCGGCTTCGCACAGCTCGTCGATCATGTCCGACGCGGCGCTGATCCCGACCAGCCCCATCCCTTCCGGCGTGTGAAACTCGAAATCCTCGCCGGCGCGTAGCGCGAGCAGCGCATAGCCGTCGACCGGCTGGCCCTGGAACGTACCCGCGAGCGGCACCGACAGCGGCACCGCGAGCGACGTGCGTCCGACCGGCGCGAGCCCGGTTTGCGCGACACGGCGGTTGGTCGTCTCGCGGAAGAAGTGGAAATCGTCGTACAGCACCTGCGTGACGGTGCCCTTGAAGCGGCCCGGCGTCATCTGACGGTACACCTGATGCCAGCCCGCGATCGCGAGCCCGTGATCGTGCACGTCTTCGTGTGAACGGGACTGGAACAGCATCGGCGTCTCCGGTAAAACCCTCGGGTGCTGGATGCGGCCGCCGGGCTCGCACGGCACGCACCGTCACAGCTTACCCTCGCAAAATCCTGCGTAGTGCGGTTTCGAACGCAAGACAGGCCGCCGACAGCGCGGCGGCCTGCTCATCGATCAGCCTGACGTAACGGCGAAACGACGGCATCCGGTTCACGACCTCGCTGCCGCCGAACGGCACGATCGCGAGCGTCCAGCGGCCGTCGCGCGCGGCGATCGTGCAGTCGCTCAGGTGCAGCGGGCGCAGCGCGTCGGCAAGCGACGAATCGGCGACGAGCGCGGCCACCGTCCGGAAAAATCCGGGGTCGCATCCCGGTGCGGGCTCGGCCGCGACGCCGGTGCGCCGCAGCCAGCCGGTCTGCAGCATGCGCGCAAGGCCCTGCCCGGCCGGCCCGACCGCATGGATCGACACTTGCACGCTGACCGTATGCATCAGGAACTGACGGTCGACGCGTTCCTCGATGCTCACGCGCACGCCGTTCGGCAGCCGGGCCAGGGTTTCGGCCGCGCCGCCGTCCGCATCGCGCACCGCCCCGAGGTCGGCCAGCACGCGCGCCGCGATCGCGCCGGGCCGGTGGCCGGGCGGCGGTGTGCCGGGCGCCGCGCGCCATCGGGCGAATACGAGCTTCACGACACGACGTGCTCGTTGCGCAGCACGTCCTCGACCGGCACCGGCCTGAACGGATGCCGGCGCTGCACGACGAGCGTCCAGAACAGCGCGTACAGCGCGGTGAGCCCCAGCATCGCGCCGAACGGCACGTAGATGTCGCGCGCGTTCATGCCGGGCGGCGTGATGTACCAGATCGCGAGCACGATCCCGACGCTCGACACGATCTGCGGCAGCGGGAACAGCGGCGAACGGTACGGCCGCGGCAAGTCCGGGCGGCGGATGCGCAGCATCACGACCGACGCGGTGACGAGCAGGTACGCGGTGCCCCATGCGCAGGTCGCGGCGAGCACGAGGTGCAGGATGCTGTCGAGGTTGCCGTTGATCAGCCATGCATGGAAGATCGGCACGACCGCCGCCGCGATGATGCCGACCACCGGTGTCTTGAAACGCGGATGCAGGTACGCGAAGCAGCGCGGCAGCGCGCCGTCGATCGCCATCCCGTACAGGATGCGCGGCAGCCCGGCCATCAGCGTGTTGATCGTCGCGGCGCCCGCGCACAGAAACGCGATGCCGAACCAGATCCGCCCGAACGGCCCGAGCACCTGCAGCGCGAACGCCGGAATCGCCCCGGGCGTGTCGAGCAGGTGCGTGAGGCCGTCCGGGCTCACCGGCACGTTCGGGACCTGGCGGCGGATCGCCGCGCCGTACAGGAACATGCAGATCGCGACGCCGACGAGGCCGAGCGCCATCGCGCGCGGGATCGTCCGGCCGGGCGCCTTCATTTCCGGCGCGAGCGGCGTGACGAACTCGCAGCCGACGAACATGAACATCGCCATCCCGACCAGCGATAGCACGGCCGGGATGGACGTGCCGACTTCCGACCCGCCGAACCAGCCGTCGAGATGCACGGCCGGCGCGGCCGCGAGCCCGAGGATCCCGAAGATCATCAGCGACAGCCACATGCCGGCCGTCAGCACGATCTCGAGCTTGCTGAACACCTTGATGCCGACGATGTTGGTGATCGCGAACGTGACCACGAGGCCGACGCCGACGAGCCATGAACTGTTGTGCTTCTCGAACGCGGCGTTCAGCGATTCGAAGTTCACGAGCGCCATGATGCCGCTCAGGATCGTCTCCGCGGTGCCGGCGAACACGTGCACGAGGAAATACGCGGAAATCGTGCCGGTGATCGCCCAGAAGCGGCCGAGCCCGCACGACAGGTAATCGTAAACCGAGCCGGCCGTCGGCAGCATCGCGGCAGCTTCGGAGAACGTGGTGGCCTGCGCCTGCATCATCACGAACGCGATGATCATCGCGACCGCGAACGCCCAGCCGCCCATCCCGAAACCCGACGTCGCGGTGAGGATCACCGGGCTCGCCATGATGAGCCCGACCGCGCTCGCCAGCGCGGTCGGAAAACCGACCGCACCGGCCTTCAACGCGGTGCCGCCGCCTGCTTCAGCCGGCGCACCGGCGGGCGTATCGCCCGCGGCGCCGGTCATTCCCGACCATCCCGACATCGTCGTCTCCTTCGTGGGTTGGCCCTAACCGGCGCTTCGTCGGCGGCCGGGGCCAGATGCTTTGCGGTCGGCCCCGGGCGGTGTTTCAGCGCGTCGATTCCCGGGGCCCTTCGTCGATCACGGCGTGATCCGATGTCGAAAAAATACGCAGGCAAAATAATCCGGTCATAGCGCAAATCGGCAAACCCGCGATGGCGTTTACCCGCCACCGCGGGTTGGCCGTCATGCGAACGGCACGGCCTCGAAGCCGGCGGCGAGCGCGTCGACGATCCGGTCGAGCTGTTCGCGCTGGATCACGAGCGGCGGCGACAGGATGATCTTCGTGCCGACCGGGCGCACCAGCACGCCGTGCTCGCGCGCGACTTCCGCGACCGCGTTCGCATAGCCCGACAGCGGATCGATCGGCTCGCGCGTATCCTTGTTCGCGACCAGATCGAGCGCAAGCATCAGCCCCTTGCCACGCACCTCGCCGACCGCCGCGAACCGTTCCGCGAACGGCTGCAGCGCTTCGAGCAGATACGCGCCCTGCTTCGCCGCATTCGCCGGCAGGTCTTCCTTCACGACGATATCGAGGCTCGCGATCGCGGCCGCGCAGGCGACCGGGTGACCGGCGTACGTATAGCCGTGCATGATCGCGCCGCCGAAATCGGCATTCGCGGCGAACGCGTCCTCGATTCGCGCGTTCACGACCGTCGCCCCGAGCGGCACGTAGCCCGACGAAATCCCCTTCGCGAGACACATGATGTCGGGGCGCACGCCCCAGCCGCGGCTGCCGAACAGACTGCCGCTACGGCCGAAGCCCGTCACGACTTCGTCGGCGATCAGCAGCACGCCGTAGCGGTCGCACACTTCGCGCACCAGCGGCCAGTAATTCGCCGGCGGTACGATCACGCCGCCCGCGCCCTGGATCGGCTCCGCGATGAACGCGGCGACGGTGTCCGGGCTCTGGAACTGGATTTCGCGCTCCAGCATTTCCGCGCAGATCCGGCCGAGTTCCTCCGGGTCCTGCGTGAACGGGTTGCGGTACAGCCACGGCGTCTCGACGTGGAAGCAGCCGGGCAGGTTCGGTTCGTAGTTGCGGCGGAACACCGTATTGCCGTTCACCGACGCGCCGCCGAAGTGCGTGCCGTGATAACCCTGCTTCAGCGAGATGAACTTCGTGCGATCGGCCTGGCCGCGCACCTTCCAGTACTGGCGCGCGATCTTCAGCGCGGTCTCGATCGCATCGGAGCCGCCCGAGCTGTACAGCACGCGGCGCATCCCTTCCGGTTCGAGCATGTCGATCACCTTCTTCGACAACTCCTCGGCGCGCGGATGCGAGATGCCGTCGAACAGCTGGAAGTATTCGAGTTCGTCGAGCTGACGCACGATCGCGTCCTTCACTTCCCGGCGGTTGTGGCCGACGTTCACGTTCCAGAGGCCCGCGACGCCGTCGACCAGCTGCTTGCCGGTTTCGTCGAACACGTAGCAGCCGTCGCCGCGCACGATGCGGATCGGCTTGCGCTGTTTCATTTCGTTCGGGTGCAGCATCGGGTGCCAGAATTTCGCTTCGTTGTAGCTCATTGCAATCTCCACTGTCGGATCGTTTGAATCGGGTTCGTTCGGGTTCGAGCGTCGCGCCGTGCGTCAATGCGCGATGCAGACGGATTTGGTTTCGGTGAAGCCTTCGATCGCGTACTGGCCGAATTCGCGGCCGATGCCCGATTGCTTGTAGCCGCCGAACGGCATCGACGGATCGAGCGGGATATGGCAGTTCACCCACACGGTGCCGGCCTCGATCCGCGGCACGAGGTTCATCACGCGTGTCAGGTCGTTGCTCCAGATGCTCGCGGCAAGGCCGTACGGCGACGCGTTCGCGAGGCGCACCGCGTCGGCCGCGTCGTCGAACGGCACGACGACGATCACCGGGCCGAATACCTCGTCGCGCACGATCGCGCTGTCCGGGTGCGGATCGGCGATCACGGCCGGCTTCACGTAGTAGCCGGGCAGATCGTCGGCCGGCGTGCCGCCCGCGAGGAACGTGAGGCCCGCGCGGCGCGCGCCCTCGATGTGCTCGACCACCTTGTCGCGATGGTGCGCGGATACGAGCGGGTTGATCTGCGCGGTGGTATCGAGGCCTGCGCCGAGCTTCATCGACTGCGCGACGCCGGCGAGGCCGTCCGCGAGCTGCGCGAACTTGCTGCGATGCACATAGATGCGCGAAGCGGCCGCGCACACCTGCCCCTGGTTGAAGAATGCGCCGGCGGCCACCCCGTCGAGCGCCTGCGCGACGTCGACGTCGTCGAGCATCACGATCGGGTTCTTGCCGCCGAGTTCCAGCGAGAACCGCGTCATGTTCTGCACGGCGGCCGCGCCGACCAGCTTGCCGGTCGCGGTCGACCCCGTGAACGAGATCTTCGCGATCGACGGATGGCTCGCGAGCGCCGCGCCGCAGACGCGGCCGCCCGTCACCACGTTGAACACGCCGGGCGGCACGCCGGCTTCGCGGGCCAGTTCGGCCAAGCGCAGCGCCGTCAGCGGCGTTTCCGGCGACGGCTTCAGCACGATCGTGCAGCCGGCCGCGAGCGCCGGAATCAGCTTCCACACCGCGATCATCAGCGGGAAATTCCACGGCACGATCGCGGCGACCACGCCGACGGGCTCCTTGCGCGTATAGGCCGTATAGCGCGCGCCGGGCGGGAACGGGATCGACACGTCGAGCGTCTGGCCGGTGATCTTGGTCGCCCAGCCGGCCATGTAGCGCACGTATTCGACGCTCGCGCCGACTTCGATCGCGCGCGACACGTGAATCGACTTGCCCTGGTTCAGCGTTTCGAGCTGCGCGAGCGTTTCGGCGTCGGCTTCGATCAGGTCCGCGAGTTTCAGCAGGATGCGTTCGCGGTCGGCCGGCCGCAGCCCGCTCCAGACACGCGCGTCGAACGCGCGTTTCGCACTGGCGACCGCGCGGTCGACGTCTTGCGCGTCGGCGTCGGCGACGGTCGCGAGCCGCTCGCCCGTGGCGGGGTCGTACACGTCGAGCCGGGCAGCCGCGTGCGCGGGCTGCATGGCACCGTCGATGAAGAGGCCGAAGTCGCGCGCGACGAAGGTGCGCACGGTGTCGCTGACGGCGACGAAGTTCGTGTGGCTCATGGGCGTCTCGTTGATTGTCGTGGCTGGACCGCGGGCCGGTGAGGCACGCGGGCGTCGGACCACTGTATCGACGAGAATTCACGCCCGGTGAGCGCAAATTGGCAGCGCGTTATCGCAAGACGATCACGCGTCGTGCCGCACGATCCCGATTAGAGGAACAACGCCCCGACCAGCTCCGTGCGATTCGACACGCCGAGCTTGCGGTACATCCGCATCAGATGCGTCTTGATCGTCGGCGGTCCGAGCGCGAGATCGCGTGCGATCTCCTTGTTCGAGCGACCGTCGCGCACGAGCCGCGCGATCTGCTCCTCGCGGTAGGTCAGCCGTTCCTCGCAATCGATCCGGTGGATGCCGCGCCGTGCACGCAGCAGCGGGCTCAGTGCGGCTTCGGCGACCGGCTGCAGCCGCGCGAGTGCGTCGATCTCGCCGGGCGCGAAGCGTCGTGCGGTGCCGTTGCCGTTCGCGTCGCCCATGCCGAAGCGCAGCAGCGAGAACGCGCCGACCGTCCGGCCCGCGTCGCGCAGCCAGATCTCGACGACGTCGGCCACGTCGTGCCGCCGCAGAAAACGGGTCCAGTACGCGGACGCAGCGCGTCGTTCGTCGGGCAGTTGGGACGCGAGCGTGACGACCGCGCATTCGCCCGCCGCGCAGCGCGACGGATGCAGCGGATCGAGCGTCCGGTAGCGGGCGACATAGGTGCGGTGCATCGATTCCGGCATCCCGAACAGCTCGAAATCGGCCGGTTCGCCGCTCTGGTCGAGCCGGTAGAACACGATCGCCGACGGGCTCGCGAACGCGTCGAACGCGTCCACGCATGCGCGCAGCGTGCGTCGCCAATCGGCGGGAGCGCAGTCGGTGGGGGCGGACAAGGTAGGCATGGGAATCGGCTGGCGCGCGAATGCATCGAATCTCGACGTCCGGGCCAGCGTACCGACGCCGACAAGCGCCGGTGAGCACAAATCGGCAAATCGTCCCCGGGCCGGCCGTGGTGGCCGGTTCAACCGGGACGATACGGGCGCGCGAAGGGGCGCGCGCCCTGGTTCAGCGCGCGTTCGCGGCGAACGTGTCGCAGGCGCTCACCTCGCCCGATTCCATCCCGCGCCGCAGCCAGTACACGCGCTGCTCGCTCGTGCCGTGCGTGAAGCTTTCGGGCACGACGTAGCCCTGCCCTTGCTGCTGCAGCCGGTCGTCGCCGATCGCGGCTGCGGCCTTCAGCCCCTGCTCGAAATCGCCCGGCTCCATCAGCCGCTGGTTCGCGCGCTGCGCGTTGTTCGCCCACACGCCGGCAAAGCAGTCGGCCTGCAGCTCCATCCGTACCGACAGCGCATTCGCGCGCGCCTGGCTCGACCGCCGGCGCGCGGCGTCGACCTTGTCGGCGATGCCGAGCAGGTTCTGCACGTGATGGCCGACTTCGTGCGCGATCACGTAGGCCTGCGCAAAATCGCCACCCGCGCCGAAACGCCTGCGCAGTTCGTCGTAGAAGCCGAGATCGATGTACACGTTGCGGTCGCCCGGGCAGTAGAACGGCCCCATCGCGGTCTGGCCGGTGCCGCATGCGGTCGGCGTCGAGTTCGTGAACATCACGAGCTTCGGCGGTTGGTACTGCGCGTGCAGTTGCGTGTTGAACACGCCCGTCCACGTGCGTTCGATATTGCCGAGCACCTTGCGCGTGAACACCGCGCCGGGATCGTTCGCCGGCGCGCCCTGGTGCTGGGTCGGCGCGGGCTGCGCCTGCTGCTGCCTGCCCTGCAGCGCCGACGCGCCTTCGAGCACGACGCGCGGGTCGATCCCGAAGAAATACGATGCGGCCAGCGCGACCACGATCGTGCCGATGCCGATCGTCGCGCGCCCACCGCCGAACCCGCCGGCGCCGCGGCGATCCTCGACGTTCATGCTTTCTCTTTCGTCGTCCAGCCTCATTGCCGGCCCCTCCCTGTTCTTTTGTCGATGGTCCGGCCGCGCCAGCGCGCAACCGGGCGATACGCCGTGGCGACATGAGCCGTCGGCGGACGCGATACATGCGCATCGGACGCCGGCTCGCAGCGATGCCGCCTGCCGCGCGATTGCCGGCCGCATCCTTGCGGGCCGCACCATTCGTACGACGGAATCGGTTGATCAACACGCCGCGCGCCGTTGCGCGCCTGCTTACGCTATTTTGCCGGGCTTTCGTGGCTTATCGCAAAAATGTGGAGGATAGAGCGATTCGGCGGCGGACATCGTCAGCCTTTGCAAAATGGGCCACGGCCGCCGCGTTTGGCCGTCCGGAAGACCCCCATTCATCCTTTCGGCGGATACCGGCGCGCGCCGGCGCCGCCTAAAGTGGCCGGAACGCATCTTCCCGGAGAACGACATGACGCCCCCGCCACCCCGCACGATCGCGATTACCGGCGCAGGCACCGGCATCGGCGCCGCGTGCGCGCGCCGCTTCGCCCGCAGCGGCGACCGCGTCGTGCTGATCGGACGCCGTCAGGCGCCGCTCGACGCATTGGCTGCCGAAACGGGTGGCCTCGCGCTGGCCGGCGACGCCGCCAGCCCCGCCGACTGGGCCGGCTTCCTGCCGCGCATCGCCGAACGCTTCGGCCGCGTCGATGCGCTCGTCGCCTGCGCGGGCGGCCATGGCATCGGCCGCGCGGACGAAACCGACGACGCGCAGTGGCGTGACGCGATGCACGCGAACCTCGACACCGCATTCGTCAGCGCCCGCGCATGCCTGCCCGACCTGATCGCGCAGCGCGGCAATATCGTGCTGGTCGCGTCGATCGCGGCGCTCGCGGCAGGGCCCGGCGTATGCGGCTACACGGTCGGCAAGCACGCGCTGCTGGGGCTGGCGCGATCGCTCGCACGCGACTACGGCCCGCACGGCGTGCGCGCGAACGCCGTCTGCCCCGGCTGGGTCCGCACGCCGATGGCCGATGCGGAAATGGAACCGCTGATGGCCGCGCACGGCGATTCGCTCGACGATGCATACGCACGCGTCAGCGCCGACGTGCCGCTGCGGCGCGCGGCCGATCCCGACGAGATCGCGGCCGTCTGCGCGTTCCTGGCGTCGCCGGACGCCTCGTTCGTGACCGGCACGACGCTCGTCGCGGACGGCGGCGCGACGGTCGTCGACGTGCCCACGCTCGCGTTCGACCGGCTGTGACGCCACGAAAGGCGTCACGCGTGCCTGCCCGCTTCCGAATCCGTTAACATCGTCCCGATCCGCCGCCTGGCGCGGCACCGCCTTACCGTTCGAGATTCGATGAACATCCGGTTCCTGGAAACCTTCGTCTGGCTCGCGAAGCTGGAAAACTTCCGGCTCACGGCCGAGAAACTGCATACGACGCAGGCGGCCGTGTCGAGCCGCATCGCCTCGCTCGAGGAAGCGTTCGACGTGCGCCTGTTCGACCGCAACACGCGCTCGGCCACGCTCACGCCCGCGGGCCGGCGCATGCTGGCCTACGCGGAGCGGATCGTGCGGCTCGACGGCGAAATGCGGCGCGACATCGATGCGGCGAGCGACGCGGGCCTGATCCGGATCGGCGTGATCGAATCGATCGTGCACAGCTGGTTCCCCGCGCTGATGGCGCAACTGCGCGAACGCTATCCGCGCCTCGACGTCGAGATCACGAGCGACACGACGCTGCACCTGATCCGCCTGCTCAGCACCGATGGCGTCGACCTGATCCTGCAGACCGATCCGGTGCCGGGCCCGGATTTCACGAACCTGCCGCTGGGCGAATTCCCCGTGCGCTGGGCCGCGAGCCCGCGCCTCGGGCTCGGCGGCCAGCCGCTCGACGTCGCGCGCCTGGCCGGGTTTCCGATCATCAGCTTCTCGCGCCACTCGGCGCCGCACGCGACGATCGAGCGGCTGTTCGCGGCGGTCGAACGGCCGGCCAGCATCAACTGCATCACGTCGGTCGCCGCGATGATCCGCCTCGTCGCCGACGGGCTCGGCGTGGCTGCGCTGCCGCCTGCGATCATCGGGCGCGAACTGCATGAAGGCGCGCTCGAACTGCTCGACGTCGAACCGGAATTCCCGGCGCTGCCGCTCGTCGCGACGTACCGCAGCCAGGGGTTGCCGGTCGCCGCGCGCATCGCGGAACTCGCGAGCGAAGTGGCACGTGCGACGGCGGCTGCCGCGAATCTCGCGAAACCGGCTGCACCGGCCGCCTCCGATCGCGTCGACGCAACGCCCGCGCGCAGGGCAACCGGGACAAAGACGATTCCCCCGGCGGAAACGAAGCCGAAGCGCACGACGAAAGCCGCATCGCCTGCCGCGCCTGCCGCAAAACGGCGCCCGCGCCGCTCATAAGAAAACCTGTTCACCGCGAATTTGTTTTCTTGTTGGACGGGCGCGGGCCGTCTTCGGGACACTGGGGTTCCTGACATCCCCCGTCACGAGGAACCCCGCGATGACCCGCCTTTCCCTTCCGCACGGCCAGCTCTGCGTCTGGACGGATATCGACCCCGCGCACGAAGCCGATTTCAACGCGTGGTACGACCGCGAGCACATGCAGGAGCGTGTCGCGATTCCCGGCTTCACGCATGCACGGCGGTTTCGCGCGACCGATGGCGGTCCGCGCCGATACCTCGCGCTGTATGTGACGGACGCGCTCGACGTGTTCCACGGCGACGCGTACCGGCGCGCATTCACGCAGCAGACTCCGTGGTCGCTCGCGAACTTCGAACGCATGACGGGCACGCAGCGGCGCGTTGGCGAGCTGACGATCGAGGCCGGCGACGGCGAAGGCGCGCATCTCGCACTGTTCGTGCTGCCGCCGGATCGCATCGACGTGCCGCAACTGCGCGAGCGTTTCGACGCGGCGCTGCAAGCACCGGGCATCCACGCCGCGCGGCTCTTCCGCACGTCACCGGACCTGTCCGCGCCGATCGGCGCATCGGCGGCCGCCCATCCGGCCGCCGATGCGCTGGTGCTGATCGAAGGCAGCGACGCAGCAGCCACTCGCCGCGTGGCCGCCATGCTCGCCGGGCACGACGACGTGCGCACCTTCGACCTGCTGTGGCGCGCCGCGTCACCGCTGCCCGCCCAGCGACGCGAAGCCGAACCGGCCGCCGATGCCGCGCTGCCTGCCTGAACGTTCGACGCCGACGCCCACGCCGGCCTCGCGCTTCACCCCGTCACCCGTCACGACCCGCCCGATACCATGAGCACTCTCGCCCAGCCCGCCGCCCACGCGCCCCGCCGTGTCCGCAACAGCCGACTCGCGACCGCGAGCATGATCGGCACGTCGCTCGAGTGGTACGACTTCACGATCTACAACACGCTCGCCGCGCTCGTTTTCAACCACCTGTTCTTCCCGTCGGTCGATCCGCTGGCCGGCACGATCCTCGCGTTCTCCACCTATGCGGTCGGCTACGTGTCGCGCCCGCTCGGCGGCTTCGTGTTCGGCAACCTCGGCGACCGCATCGGCCGCCGCGCGGTGCTGATGCTCACGCTCGTGCTGATGGGCGTGACGACCGCGCTGATGGGCGTGCTGCCGACCTATGCGCAGGCCGGCATCCTCAGCCCGATCCTGCTCGTCGCGCTGCGTTTCGTGCAGGGTGTCGCGCTCGGCGGCGAATGGGCCGGCGCGGTGCTGCTGTCGGTCGAGCACGGCGACCAGAAACGACGCGGGCTGTCCGCGTCGTGGACGCAGATCGGCCCGTCGTTCGGCACGTTGCTCGGCACCGGCTGCATCGCGCTCGTCACGCTGTCGACCACGCCCGACAACTTTCTGTCGTGGGGCTGGCGCGTGCCGTTCGCGGCCAGCGCGCTGCTCGTCGCGTTCGGCTTCTGGGTGCGGCGCGGCGTCGACGAAACGCCGCAGTTCGAGCAGCTCGCCGAATCGCACGCGACCGCCGAAGTGCCCGTCGCCGACGTGCTGAAGTACCACTGGAAGCGCCTGCTGATCGCGGGCGGCTCGCGAATCGGCTCGGACGTGCTGTATGCGCTGATCGTCGTATTCACGCTGACCTACGTGACGACCGTGCTGCACCTGTCGCGCCCCGTCGCGCTGACGGCCGTGATGATCGGCACGGCGTGCAACGCGCTCTCGGTGCCGTTCTTCGGCGCGCTGTCGGACCGTTTCGGCCGCCGGCCCGTGTATCTCGTCGGCGCAATGGCCGGGATCGTGTGGGCGTTCGTGTTTTTCACGCTGCTCGATTCGGCGCGCCCGGCGGCGATCGTCGCGGCCGTCGCGATCGGCCTCGTGATCCATGCGGTGATGTACGGCCCGCAGGGCGCATTCGTGACCGAACAGTTCCCGACGCGCGTGCGCTATGCCGGCTCGTCGCTCGCGTACACGCTCGCCGGCATCGTCGGCGGCGGCTTCGCGCCGCTCGTGATCGCCGCGCTGTTCCGGCAGACGGGCACGACGACCGCCGTGTCGCTGTACGTCACCGCCGCGCTCGTCGTCACGTCGATCGCACTCGTCGCCGCGCGCGAGACCGCGCACCGGCCGCTCGAGGATTGAGCGTCGCCACCAGCCGCATCGTTCCTTCGCACTTCAAACGGATATCCGCATGCCCACCCTGTCGTTCAACGTGATTTCCCTGCAACGCGCGCCGGCCGCCGTCGACGTCGACATCGAGCGCGTCGTGATCGCCGGCTGGGCCGGCCGCGACCCGGCCGCGATCCGCGCACACATCGACGAACTCGCTGCGCTCGGCGTCGCGCCGCCATCGACCACGCCGTGCTTCTATCGCGTGTCGTCGGCACTGCTCACGCAGGCTCCTTCGATCGGCGTGCTCGGTGCGCGCTCGGGCGGCGAGATCGAATGCGTGCTGGTCGACAGCCCGGCCGGCACACTGGTCACGGTCGGCTCCGATCACACCGATCGCGAAGTCGAGGCGTACGGCGTCGCCGTGTCGAAGCAGGTGTGCGCGAAGCCGCTCGGCCGCGACGCGTGGCGCCATGCGGATGTCGCCGATCACTGGGATGCGCTCGAGATGCGTTCGTGGCTGATTACGCGCGACGGCGAGCGGACGGCGTATCAGCACGGCGCGGTCAGCGGCCTGCTCGCGCCCGACGCGCTGTGGCAGCGGTTCGACGATCGCCACGCGATGCCCGTGCGCTGCGCGATGTATGGCGGCACGGTCGCCGTGCACGGCACGATCGCGACGATGAGCAACGGCGATGCGTTCGAGATGGAGCTGCACGATCCGGTGCTCGGACGCAGTCTCACGCATCGCTACGCAGTCGAGGTGTTGCCGGTCGTGGCTTGACGGCGAACGGAAAACCGCACGGGACGCGGGCGCCACGGCTGTCGGTCGTGACGCCTGTTCCTACCGGTACGACTCGAAGCAGTGATAGTCCGGGAAGTTGAACTGCGAGTTGCCGCAGGACATCACACCGGCCAGGTTGGTACACCCGCTCAACGTGAACATGATTGCTCCCGCAACCGACGCTTTCCAGCCGAAATGCAACATCTCGCCCCCGTTTCCCGTTGATCGACGTTGACGACATGATGCTCATCGGATGCGCGCGGGTATGTGGAAAATTGTTGCCCCGCGGGTGCTTCGATTCTGTCCGACGCTCCGGTGCCGGGCATGGCCCGACGCACCGGAAAGCGGTCGAGGTGTGTGGCTGCGCGTGACGCAGAAAATGGCGGCGACGCAACGCGCACGCGCCATCGCCCGTCACGCCTTGAACGTGATCCACGGTTTCAGCCGGACCGCACTTCGGATCAGCCCGGCCTGCTCCTGCGAGTCGATCACCGGCCCGATCGGCTTGTAGGCCTCCGGCGCCTCCTCAATCCGGCGTTCGTCGCGCAACGTCACGCATCGCCACGTACCGGGCGCGTGCTCGGTACGCATCCTTCGCAACGCCTGACGGCGCACGCTCCGGCCCGCGCCGTGGCTGCATGACCACAGCCAGTCGGGATGGCCGAGCCCCGTCGCCAGAAACGACGCGTCGCCCATCGAGCCGGGAATCAGCGCGAAATCGCCATCGCGCGCGGGTGTCGCGCCCTTGCGGTGGATGTTCATGCCGTTCTCGCGCAGCACGACGTTGTGCGGCACGTCGACCACGAGCGCCGATCCGGTCGCGCCGGTCAGCTCCGCCAGCTCCTTGCGCACCATTTCCGCGAGAACGACGCGGTTCAGCCATGCATAGCGCGCGGCCGTGCCCATCGCGACGAGGTATTCGCGCGCCAGTTCGCCGGACAGACCGTACAGGCCGCTCTCCGGATGCCTGACGCCGGCCGGCCACGCGGCACGCGCGCGATCCATCCAGCGCCGCCCGACGTAGAAGCCGACATCGCGCGAGCCGCTGTGAATCATCACGACGACATCGTCCTTCGCGAGCCCGGCGCGGTACGCCGCATGCCGGTCGAACACCGCGTCGACGATCTGGAGTTCGACGAAATGGTTGCCCGAGCCCGGCGTGCCCAGGCTCGGGTCGCGAAACATGTCGCGCGAGCCGACATGCGCGTCCGGCGCATACTTCGCGCTGCCGTCGAACCCGGCGAGACCGATGCACGACGACAGTTCAGCGGCCAGCCGGTCGCGGTCGACCTGCTGCCACAGCCCCTGCCGCGCCACGCGGTCGATGAATGCCGCCGGGCCCGCGTCGAACAGCGCGCGAAATGCGTCGCCGCCGACCGGCACGTCCCGGCGATCCGCGAGAATCGTACGCGTGAGCCGCTCGACGAGCGCCGCTTCGAATGGCGCGAGGGCCGAGCGCTTGAGACCCGTCGTGACGAGGCGCATCCCGCAGTTGATGTCGGTGCCGATCGCGGCCGGAATCACGAACGCGTCGTCGGTCGCGACGACCGAGCCGACCGGCGCGACGCCGCCCGGATGGAAATCGGGCGTCGCGCACGCCTTGCAGACGCCGTGGCGGCCATCGGGCGACCGGACCGCGGCGAACGCGAGCAGCTGCTGCACGGCCTTCTCCTCGAGCGGGAGCGAATCGGGCAGCAGCACGGAAGCCTGCGACTGTTCATTGCGCAAATGGTAGATGCCGGCCTGATGGTCGACATGGATGCCTTGCCGCTGCAAGGCTTTTTTCAGACGAGGGAAAGTAGACATCGCTGCTGGAAATGAAAAAGGTACGACGCGACCTCCGGCATTCCGGCGGTCGTGGGTACCTTCCTGCAGCAGCGTCGAGGAAGGAAGCGCGGATCATAGCAGAGCCGCGCGACATCCGCGACGACCGTGGCTCACCCGAGACACCCGAGCCCCGCCAGCGTCGCCTCCACCGCCGTATCGAGCGGCGTCACCGGCTCGCGGCCGAGCACCGCGGTCACGCGCGCGTTGTCCATCCGGATCGGTTCGCGCCACAGGTAACGCATCTCGAGCAATTCGCGCAGCGTCGTGACGAACGGCGCGGCCGCCCACACGAGCCACCACGGGAAGTCGCGCAGCGTCGGCCGCATGCCGTGCCGCTGCGCGACGCGTTGCACGGCCTGCGCCATCTGCATGCCGTCTTCATCCCAATGCCCGCCCAGATGAAAACGCGCGAACGGCTCCAGCGTCTCGCGCCGCTCGATCAGCTCGACCATCGTGCGGGCCACGTCCGGCACGTACGACCATTGATGGCCGACGCCGCGGCTCGGCACGCTGATGGTCGCGACGGGCCGCCCCGGCTTGATCAGCCCCTGCGAGAACCAGCTGTTGCCGAGCTGCGGCCCGAAGAAATCGCCGGCCCGCACGACGATCGCCCGCACGCCGTGCACGCTGGCGTCCTGCAGCCGCCGCTCCAGTTCGACGCGGATCGCGCCCTTGCGGGTCGCCGGATGCTGCGGCGCATCTTCCCGCAGCACCGGAAACGCATCGGCGCCGAAGTTGTAGACCGTGCCCGGCAGCACGACGGTGGCCTGGGCGGCCCGGGCCGCCGCGATCGTGTTGTCGATCATCGGCAGCACCTGCGTGGCCCAGTTCCGGTATCCGGGCGGGTTCACCGCATGCACGATCACGCTGCAGCCGTGCGCGGCGCGCACCACCGCCTCGCGATCCAGCGCGTCGCCGCGCACCCATGCGATGCCGTCGCGCTCCACGCCCCCGGCGTCGAGCCCGCGCTTGAGCGCGCGCACCCGCCAGCCCGCATCGCGCAATTGCCGCGCGACTTCCCCGCCGATCCCGCCGCTCGCACCCAGCACGAGTGCCTGCCGTTGCGCCCCGCCTGCGTTTGCCAACATTGCCGCTCTCCTTGAATGACACCTCACGACACGCATTCTGGCGCGCCGGTCGCTATCAAGGAATTGCCGAACCTGGCAGATCGGCTATACATTTATGCATGACCACCGATCTGAACTGGGAACGCTACCGCACCTTCCTCGCGGTGCTGACGGAAGGCTCGCTGTCCGGCGCGGCGCGCGCGCTCGGCATCACCCAGCCGACGGCCGGCCGCCACGTCGCGGCGCTCGAAGCCGCGTTCGGCCAGACGCTGTTCACGCGCTCGCCGTCGGGCCTGCTGCCGACCGAGGCCGCGCTCGCGCTGCGCGGCCATGCGGAGGCGCTGCGCAGCGCGGCGGCCGCGTTCGAGCGCGCGGCGGCCAGCCACGGCGCCGGCGTGCGCGGCATCGTGCGGATCTCGGCCAGCGACGTGATCGCCGTCGAGGTGCTGCCGCCGATGCTCGCGCAGTTACGGCGCGACCATCCGGGGCTCGTGATCGAACTGGTGCCGACGGACCGCATCCAGGACGTGCTGAAGCGTGAGGCCGACATCGCGGTCCGGATGGCGCCGCCCGCGCAGGACGCGCTCGTCGCGCGACGCGTCGGCGACATCGAGGTCGGGCTGTATGCGCGCGACGATTACCTGGCGCACCACGGCGCGCCCGCGACGAGCGACGCACTCGCGCATCACGCGCTGATCGGCTTCGATACAGTCACGCCGTTCATCCGCTCGGCGGGGCGTGGACTGCCGCTCTGGAAGCGCGATGCGTTCGCGCTGCGCACCGACAGCAATCTCGCGCAGCTCGCGATGATCCGCGCCGGCTACGGGATCGGCTTCTGCCAGACGGCGCTCGCGAAACGCGACGCGCGGCTCGTGCGCGTGCTGCCCGACGGGCCCGCGATGCGGCTGGAAACCTGGGTCGTGATGCACGAAGACCTGCGGACGAGCCCGCGCTGCCGCGCCGTGTTCGATGCACTGGCCAACGGGCTGCGTGCGTATGCGGACGGTGAGGTCGCCGAGTAGAAAGCCGCGGGCACGAATAGCGCGGCCGCCGCTATTCGTAGATTTTCCCGGCGAACAGGATATCGGCGATGCGCCGCCAAGGATTGTCGGGCACGTCATAGAAGCGCAGCCCCTCTTCCGACGCCTCGGCCCAGTCGATCATCGCTTCCAGGTATTCGCCGATCGAACGATTTTCCCAACCGAGCGCGGCGTGCGCGTATGGCGACAGCGGCGCGTCGGCCTCGAGCTGCCGCTCCGTGTGCCAGTCATGGCCGAGCACGCGCAGGAAGTGAATCAGCGAACGCTCGTCGACCACGCGTTCCAGCGCATCCTGCAGCTTCGCGGCCATCTCGCTCTTCAGCTCATCGTTCATGTCCGTGGCCCCCTGGCGCGCCTCTCGATGACGCGCCGCCGCGTGTCGCGCGGCATGGTTTTACATCAGCAGTTGACGCGACAGCACCTCGCGCGCCTGGGTGACGGTTTCACGTTCGCCCGGCAGCGGCGGCGTCAGCGAAAACACCGCGTCGGGCAGCGGCGGCAGCCGGTATTTGGTGCCGAGCCGCATCAGGCCGTCACCGATCGCCGACGCGCACAGGCAGCCGACCCCAAGCCCCGCCGCGAGCATCGACTGCAACCCCGCGACGCCCGACGCGCTGTGCACGAGCACGTACGGCGTGTGCTGCTCGTCGAGCGAGCGCACCGCGACCTGATGCATCATGCAGTCGTCCGGCAGCAGCACCAGCGGCAGCGGCTCGGGCAACTGCTCGGCGAGCGCCGGCGACGCGACCCATGACAATGGTTCGCGACGCAGCACCCAGCGCGTGTCGGCCGACACCGGCCGGAACGGCCCGCTCGACATGTTCATCACCACGCCGAGATCGATCTGCCCGCGTGCGTGCGCCGCTTCGATCTCCGCGCTCTTCATCGCGCTCACGTGCAGGCTCAATTGCGGGTAGCACTCCCGCAGCCGCGCCAGCATGCCCGCCACTTCATTCGTGCGGTAGTAGTCGGTGATCGCGACGCGCAGCTCGCCCTTGATCGCCTGCCCGCGCAGCTCGTCGAACGCGGCCTCGTTCAGCGCGACGATGCGCCGCGCGTGCTGCAGCAGCCGCGAGCCGGCCGGCGTCGGCTCGACGCCGCGCTTGCTGCGCACGAACAACGGCACGCCGGCGCGCGATTCGAGCTTGCGCACCTGCTCGCTGACCGTCGACTGCGACAGGTGCAGGAGCGGCGCGGCGGCCGTCAGGCTGCCGGCGTCCGCGACCGCCGCGAAAGTGCGCAACTGATCCAGGTCGAAACCGCGCATCGTCATCCTCCATCCATCGAATAACCCGATGGATGCTACCACTCTTTCCCGCTTTTCCGAATCATGGGCGATACCCAGAATAAGCGGTCAACGGCCCGATCGCGTCGATCGTCTATCCGGCCCTCATTCTTTGGATCTGCTTTCATCATGACGAACAACACCCTCGCTCCCTGCGCGCCGGCCGGCGCGGCTGCCGCGGCGACGCCGCGCGGCCACCACGGCTGGGCGCTCGTGGTCCTGCTGGTCGGCGCCATTCTGCCGCCGCTCGACTACTTCATCGTGAATCTCGCGCTCCCGGCCATTCGCGACGGCATTGGCGCGCGCCAGGCCGAGTTGCAGCTCGTCGTGTCCGCCTATGCGTGTGCGAACGCGGTCGTCCAGATCACCGGGGGGCGGCTCGGTGACCTGTACGGACGCAAGCGCATGTTCATGGTCGGCATGGCCGGCTTCGTGCTCGCGTCGACGCTGTGCGGGCTCGCCGACAACGGCACGGTGCTCGTCGGGGGCCGCGTACTGCAGGGCCTGTTCGCCGCGATCCTCGCGCCGCAGGTGCTCGCGACGATCCGCAGCGTGTTCAGCCCGCAGGAACAGGTGCGCGTGATGGGCTTCTACGGGTTCGCGTTCGGCCTCGCGGCCGTGATCGGCCAGCTCGGCGGCGGCGCGCTGATCAGCCTGCATCCGTTCGGGCTCGGGTGGCGCGCGATCTTTCTCGTCAATCTGCCGATCGGCATCCTGGCGCTGATCGGCAGCTGGCGCTTCATCCCGGAAAACCGCGCGCCGCGCGGCCAGCGCATCGACGTGCCGGGCACGGTGCTGATGTCGCTGTTCCTGCTGATGATCGTGTACCCGCTCACGCACGGTCGGGAAGCCGGCTGGCCGCTGTGGATGATCGCGTGCGGCATCGGGGCGCTGCCGATGCTCGGCGCGCTGCTGACGGTCGAAGCGCGCCGGCTCGCGCGCGGCCACGATCCGCTGCTCGACGTGCGGCTGTTCCGCAACCCGGTCGTCGCGCTCGGGCTTCTGCTCGCGTTCCTGTTCTACATGCTCAGCGCGTTCTTCCTGAGCTACGGGATCTATCTGCAGGGCTGCCTGAACTGGTCGCCGCTCGCGTCCGGGTTCGCGATCCTGCCGCTCGGGCTCGGCTTCCTCGCGAGCCCGCTGCTGATGACGCGCCTCGTCGCCCGCTTCGGCGGATATCGCGTGCTCACGCTCGGCTTCGCGATGCTCGCGGCCGGCGTCGCGATCGCCGCCGCGCTCGCCCGCGACGGCGCGCCGGGGCCCGGCTTCTATGCGGGCATCGCGGCGATCGGCATCGGGCAAGGGCTCGTGCTGCCGTCGGTCGTGCGGATCGTGCTCGCGGAAGTCGATGCGGCGCGCGCGGGGGTCGCGTCGGGGATGGTCAGCGCGATGCTGCAGATCGGCGCGGCGGTCGGCGCCGCGACGATCGGCGGCGTGTTCTTCGCGCGGCTCGGCGTCCATCCGGCCGCACTCGATTACGTGCAAGGGTTCAGGACGTCGATGTTCACGCTGACGATCGTGTTGCTGGGCTGCATTGCATTGTCGATGGCGCTCGGGCCGCTGCATCGGCGGCTGCATGCGGATGCGTGACGCCTGGTGCGCGACGGGATTGGCCTCGTCAGTCCAACGCCGGCAACAGACGCGGCGCATGCAACGCATGGCCGCTCGCCGGCGTCCGGTTTATTTGCGATGCTCGCGCTCTGCCTGCCGCGCCTCCCATTCGGCCAGTTCGACGCGATAGCGCGCGAGCGCTTCGTCGTACAGGTCGAAGACGCACGGCGAGCAGCCGCTGTTGCAGCAGTCTTCCAGTTCGGGTTGGATGGGCGGGGTCGGACGGGGATCGTCGATGGACGGATCTCCGGAAGCTTGGTTCGGCACGGCGTGGTCCGGTAATGTGGAGCGGTCAGTATAGGGCGATCCGGGCCGCCGCCGCGTTCGGCAAGCCGGGCGGGCGACGACGAACGCGTCCCTCACTGCGCGATCGCCGATCCCACCCGCTCGCTCGCCTACTTCGCCGACGCGCCCGGCTTCACCGCCGCCGGCTTGTCGGCCAGCGGCTGCCACGCGGCGCCGAGCGAATACCAGTCGACGCGGCGCGTGAGCATCATGATGCCGGCGAGAATCGCGAACAGCAGCAGCGAACCGAGCATCAGCGCATTGTCTTCCGACAGCAGGAGTCCGTAGAGCGCCCCGTACAGCATCGCGAGCAGCGTCGTGAACGTTGCGCCGCGCTTCACGCTGTGCAGCACGAACGACAGGTAGAAGCCGAGCAGCCCGATGCATGCGCCGCTCGCCGCGAGATACGCATAGCCGAACGCAATGTGCTCGGACAGGCTCAGCAGCAGCAGGAAGAACAGCGCGAGCGACAGGCCGACCAGCGTGTACTGGATCGGGTGAATGCGCAGCCGCTTCACGAGCTCGTACATGAAGAAGCTCGCGAACGTGAGCATCACGAACAACGCGCCGTATTTCGTCGCGCGCTCGGCCTGCAGATAGACGTTCACGGGCTCGATCACCGACACCGACGCCATCTCGATCTCGCCGTCGCCGGACGCCACTTGCTCGCGCGCCTTCGTGTTGAACGACGTCACGTGCCAGTTGCTGACGAAGCCGCGCGCGTCGATCGTGCGATCGGCCGGCAGGAATTCGCCGCCGAAGCTCGGATGCGGCCACGTCGATTTCAGCGAGAAGTCGTTCTGGTCGCCCACCGGCGCGAACGCGACCGATTCGGCGCCCGCCAGTGGCAGGCCGATGCTGAATGGCACGACCGCCGCGCCTGCGTTTGCGTCCGCCAGCGCCGCGAGATCGACGTTCGCATGCACGCCCTGGCGCAGGCCCTCGAGCCGCGTGCCCTGCTCCACGTCGATCCGCTTGCCGCCGATGCGCAGGTCGGGCTGCGCCTTCAACCCGCGAAGGTCGCCGATGCCGAGTGCGACATACGCGCCGTCGATCTTGAAGCTCACGTGGCCGTCGGCCTGCGGCAGCTTCTTCAGGTCCGGCAGCGGCAGCGTGCCCGTCATCCGGCTGTCGAGCCCGTACACGAGCGCCTTGTGGATGCCGCGATAGCGCACGCTGACCGACAGCGTGCCGTCCACGTTCAGCGTCTTCGGAAACACGAGCAGCCGTTTCGTCTCGCTTTTCAGGCTGGTTTTCGCCTTGCCGCCGGCGCGCACGTCGTCGCTGACGCGCGTGACTTCCGTGTAACGGACGACGAGCACCGGCCCCGTCACCGTCTGCGGGCCCGCGTAGCTCGCCCAGATGCTCTGGAGCGCGCTCTGCCGATAGTCGGCGCGTTCCCGCACGATGCTCTGGACCATCTGCAGCGGGATCAGGATCGCGAGCGCCAGGAGCGCGGTGATCATGGACTTGAACAACAGGACTCGATTCATTGCTGACAGATACCGGAGTGGAAGGTACGGTCAGCATGAGCGGCCCCGGTGAAGGGCGATTGAAGCCGGCGTGAAGCGAATGTGTGGCGAGCGTGAAGCGCGCGGTCAGCCCGCCGACGGCAGCGTGAGCGTCGCGCACGCGCCGCCTTCCGCGCGGTTCGCGAGCGCGACCCGGCCGTGGTGCAGCATCGCGACTTCGCGGACGAAACACAGCCCGAGGCCCGTGCTGCGATCCTGCCCGTCGGGACGCGGCAGCGAATAGAAGCGTTCGAACACGCGCGACAGCGCATAGTCGGGCACGCCGGGGCCGTCGTCGGCGACGCGCACCACGGCGACGTGCGCCCTGCCCGCCGGCTGCCGCTCGAGCGCGATCCGGATCGTGCTGCCCTGCGGCGCGAAATCCAGCGCGTTGTCGAGCAGGTTGCCGAGCGCCTGCCGCAGCAGGAACGGATCGCCGTCGACGACCGGCGCATCGGCCCCGTCAGCCGCATCGTTCGCTTCGATCCGCAGGCTCACGCCGCGCTGCCGCGCGCGCGGCTCGATATCGTCGACGAGCTGTTCGAGCACCGGCCGCAGCGCGACCGGCTCGTGCACCGACAGCCGCTGCTTCTGCTCGACCTCGGCCAGCGCGAGCAGCTTGCGGATCATCTGTTCGAGGCGGCCGGCCTGGCGGCGAATGTTCTCGGTGAAACGCCGGCGGTTCGCGACCGGCATGTCTTCCTGCAACAGCTCGGCCGCGCCGCTGATCGCGGCCAGCGGGCTCTTCATCTCGTGCGTGAGCGTGTGGATGTAGGTTTCGACGTACTGCCGGTCTTCCAGCCGCTGATGCATGCTTTCCACCGCGCGCCCGAGTTCGGCCAGCTCGTTCGCGCCCTGCAGCGGCATCGACGCGCGCTCGCCGGCCGCGATCGCGCGCGCATAGCGCTGCAGGCGCCGCAGCCCGAGCACCAGCCACCACGTGCACGCGGCGCCGATCAGGATCGCGCCGCCCATCAGCAACGCGCCGTACAGCATGATCTTGCGCTGGCTGCGCGCGATGAACGGCGCGACCGTCTGGTTCGGCTTCGCGATCGTCAGCACGCCGATGATCTCGTTGCCGCGCCGGATCGGCGCCGCCACGTGCATCACGGTGCTGCTGTCGTCGTTCGGATCGCTGCGCGTGCTGCGCGCGCCGTATTCGCCGCGCAGCGTCCGGTATACGTCGTTCCAGCGCGAATAGTCCTGCCCGACCGCGCTGCCGGACGAGTCGTAGCGGACGATGCCGTGCGCGTCGGTGATGTAGAGACGGTAGCCGATCGCGTTCTTCTGAATGCCCCACACGTTCGCGCTGACCGGGCGCTCGTGCAGTTTCCCGAGCTGCCGCGCGAACGCGCCGTCGGCGATATGGCCGGTCGCCATGTCGTCGGCCGCCAGCGTCGCCAGCACCTGCGCGGTATCGACGAGCGTGTCTTCCATCGCTTCGCGCACGCCGGGCTTCACTTCCTGCACGAACACGCGCAGCGTGATCAGCGCGGCCAGGCCGACGATCAGGAAAAATCCGAAGAAGATGCGCAGGCCGATATGCATGGGCGGTGTCGATCGTTACGGTTGCAGCGAATAACCCATCCCGCGATGCGTGCGGATCGGGTCGCGCTCGGGATCGATCGCGCGCAGCTTGGCGCGCAGCGTCTTGATGTGCGTGTCGACCGTGCGGTCGGCCGAATCGAGCGCCTCGTGCCACACGAGATCCATCAATTGTTCGCGCGAGTAGATGCGGCCCGGATGCCGGACCAGCAACGCAAGCAGCCCGAATTCGTAGCGCGTCAGGTCCAGCGCGTGGCCGAGCCACGCCACCCGCGCGCCGTCGGCATCGAGCGTGAAGCCGGCGGCGACCGGTGCAGGCGCGTCGGCCGACGCGGGCGCGGGCGCCGGCTCCGGTGTGGCGACCCGGCGGAAGCGGCGCAGGATCACGCGCACCCGTGCAGCCAGCTCGCGCGGCGAAAACGGCTTGACGACGTAATCGTCGGCGCCGATCTCGAGCCCGACGATCCGGTCGATCTCGTCGTGCCGCGCGGTCAGGAAAATCACCGGAACATCGGTGAACGTGCGCAGCCGTCGGCATACCTCGAAGCCGCTGAGGTCCGGCAGGCCGACGTCGAGCACCACGAGATCGACACGCGTGTCGCGCAGTCGGTCGAGCGCCGCCTGCCCGAGCGTGCAGTGAACGGTCTGCATGCCGTCGGTGCCGAGGGCATAGACGATCGTGTCCGCGATCGCCTGTTCGTCTTCGGCGATCAGGATGGTGGGCTGAGTCATGGTGTCGGGTTCGGTCTCGGGTCCGGGTCGCGCAATCCGGTGCGACATTGTACGCACGGCCGGACCTGGCGAGCCCTCCCCCGGCGCACTACGCGACGCGGCCGCTCACCGGAATCGACGCCCCGGTGATCGCCTGCGCGTCGGCCGACAGCAGGAATCCGATCGTCGCCGCGAGCTGTTCGGGGCGGACCCAGCGCGAGAAATCGGCGTCCGGCATGTCCTTGCGGTTCGGCGGCGTGTCGATGATGCTCGGCAGCAGCGCGTTCACGGTCACGCCGCGATCGAGCAGTTCCGCCGCCAGCGCCTCGGTGAGCCGCGCGACACCCGCCTTCGCGGCAGCATACGCGCCCATCCCCGCGCCGGCCTTGAACGCCGCGCCCGCACCGATGTTGACGATGCGACCGGCCTGGCTCGCCACCAGGTACGGCAGCGCGGCCTTCGACGCGTTCAGCGCCGTCCTCACGTTCAGTTCGTACATGCGGTCCCACGTGGCGGCATCGCCGTCGGCGACCGTCTGCCACACGAATGCGCCGGCGATGTTCAGCAGCGCGTCGACCCGGCCGAATTCGCGGTTCACCGTGTCGAGCGCCTGTACGGCGGCCTGCGGATCGACGAGGTCGATGCCGCCGATGCGCAGCGCATCGGCCGGCACGCCGGGCAGCGCCTGCGCCGCCGGCGCCGCGCCGCGGCCGATCAGCGCGACGCGTGCGCCGCGCTCGCCGAGCCACGCGGCCGTCGCGACGCCCAGATGACCGAAGCCGCCGGTAATCGCGACTGCCTTGCCTTTCAGGTCGTGTTCCATCGATGTGTTCTCCTGGATCGAGGGTAATGGGGATGAAATGCCGACAGCGTAGCGCCGTTCACGCGTTCGTGCGCACGGGATGAGGGTGCGGTCGCGCGGTTCGTCCGTCGGTGGACCGTGGCTGGCCGGGAGGGAAATCGGCGAAAGGTCGACGGGAGGCTGGCGGCGACCCGTCGGCGGCATCGCGAAACAGATCGCGGCCCATACGTCGCGAGACGGTGCGATGCCTGCGCGGGTCGACGAGCACGCAGTCGGACGGCCGGGCATAATGCGCGATGCCCGGCACTCATGGCCCGCGACAACGCAGCCGGGCTGGCCCGCCGACGGCCCGCGCCACCGCCGACTCGCATCCCGAACCTCAACCCGTCCATCCCATGCAAGTACTCGTCATCGGAACCGGCAAGCTCGCCAACGAGTTGCTCGGCTCGCACAAGCTCGATCCGGCCACCTGTCGCGTGATGCCGTGGTCGGACAGCACGCGAACCGACGCCCGGTCGATCGTCGTCCACGCCGGTTCCGGCCGCGAACTCGCCGCGGCGATCGCGTTCTGCCAGGCCACCGCGTCCCCGCTCGTCGAGTTGTCGACCGGCTCCGACCTCGAAACAGGAACGTACGGCTTTCCGGTCGTGCTGTGTCCGAACACGAACATCCTGATGCTCAAGTTCATGAGCATGCTGGAAACCAGCGGCCACCTGTTCCGCGACTGCGAGATCAGCGTGACCGAGTCGCATCAGGCCGGCAAGACGTCCGTCCCCGGCACGGCCGTCGGCATCGCCCAGTCGCTCGGCGTGCGACCGGAAGCCATCCGCTCCGTTCGCGACCCGGCCGTTCAGCACAGCGAATTCGGCATCCCGGCCGATCAGCTCGGCCGCCATGCGGTTCATCGGATACGCATCGACGACGGCGCCTGCAGCCTGCAGTTCGAATCGCGCGTATCCGGCGATACGCCCTACGCGGATGGCGTATCGCGGATCGTCGAGGCCGTGCGGCAGCACGATCTCGAGCCTCGTCGCTATTCGATCGTCGAATTCATCCGCAACGGCTGGCTGTAGTCACGGCGGCGGCGTGCGGCACGGCCCCATGGCGCGGGCCGCCAGCAGATGACCGCACGGCTCGCCGCGGCCGCCGCCCTCGCTGGCTCGCCGCTACCCTTCTCCCAGCACCGCCCCGCTCTCCGGCAACGTCGCCCCGCCGTCGACGACGATCGTCTGCCCGGTGATGTATGCCGCGTCGGCCGACGCGAGAAACAGCATCGCGTTCGCGATGTCGTCCGGCTCGCCCAGCCGCGCCAGCGGAATGTCGTGCGCGATCTGCGCCGCGACCGACGCGTCGCCGAGATTGCCGGCCGCCGGCGTGCGGATCATCCCCGGTTCGACGCCATTGACCGTCACGTTGCGGCGCGCCAGCTCCAGCGCCGCCGCCCGAATGAAGCCGTTCACGCCGGCCTTCGACGCCGCGTAATGCGCAAGCCCCGGATAGGCGACGCGCGGCCCCGTCACCGACGACGTGACGAGCAGCCGCCCGGCCCCCGCGCGCGCGAATGCCGGCAACGCGGCCTGCGCAAGCCAGAACAACGCCGACAGGTTGACCGACAGCGTCCGGTCGAGCGTCGGCTCGTCGATCTGCGCGAACGGCGTCAACGGAAAATACGCGGCATTGTGGATGACGACATCGAGCCGGCCGCCGTCGCGCTCGACCGCCACGACGAGCGCATCGAGTTCGGCCCGGCTCGCGGCATCGACCCGGTACGCGCGTGCATCGCCGCCCACGCGGGCCAGCGCGTCGGCCTGCGCGGCTGCCGCATCGCCGTTCAGGTCGGCGACTGCGACGAACGCATCGGATTCCGCGAAACGGCGCGCGATCGCCGCGCCGATCCCTTGCGCGGCGCCCGTGACGAGCACGACACGGCCGCTGAAATCCGCACGCAAGCGGTCGCTGCCGAGCACGGCACTCATCGTTGCGCCTCGTCGCCGAGCGGATGCACGGTTTCGTTCAGCACCTGCGCGTACGCACCGATCTGGAAATTCGACAACGTGCCGAAATCGCTGCCCTGATAGCCGAAGATCTTGCCGTCGGTCTTGCGCTGTGCGAAGTCGATCAGCACGACGCCGAGCGTCGGCACCACCTTCTCACGCCACACGAACAAGTAAAGCTCGTCTGCAATCCTGAAGTAATGACAGCGGTCGACATCGGCCAGCCCGCCTTCGACGCCCTGCAGGCACTGCCACGCGTAGAAATTCTCGTTCAGGTAGATGTGCTCGTAGCATTCGGTCGGGCTGTAGCGGTACATCGTCCGCTTGCCGATCAGCTCGCGCGTCGGCGCGTGCAGCGGCCCCGGCCGGGCGTGGCCGCCAAGCGTACCGTGTCGGAATTGCGCATCGACCGCCGTCAGCGGCAGCCCGTGCGTGACGCGCGTGAACGCATCGATGCGTGTGTCGGCTTCCGTCGGCAGCGTACCGACGACCGACGTCCACACGCCGGTGTCGAGATCGATCACCAGGCTCACCGACGTCGCCCGAGCGGTGGCATCGATGTAGTCGACGAAGTACAGCCCGTCGCGCAGCCGCGTCACGCGGCACGCCGCGCGGCCATCCGTACCGGTCGCCGCATCGCGCCACTGCAGCGCGCCCGGCTCGAACGTATAGACCCGCCACGCGCCCGATGCGTCGCCGAGCGTCAGCGTCCGCCCGACGAGTGCGTCGACGGGGGCGAGAACGTTCGCGTCCGGCGCGAAGCCGTCCGCCAGCGCGCCCACCTGAATGAATACCGGATCCTGTCGTTCCACCTGCCCTCTCCCGCGCAGCTTCAGGCCCGGCGGGCCGTGTACGCTGCTCATGCGCACATGGTGCGGGTTGTGCGCGCCGCGCGGTATCCGCCAAACGGATGAAGGGCGCGCGGCGCCGGAACGCGCTAAAGTGCACGTGATCCGCGCCGCCACCGGCGCGAGGAGCGCACATGCACCGTGTCACCCACTACCGACGCACCGGCGAAGGCATCGAGGCGATCACCCTCGAATCCGATCGCGCGTTTCCGCGCCACGCGCACGACGAATTCGGGGTCGGCGTGATCGTCAGCGGTGCGCATCGGTCGTGGAGCGGCCGCGGGCAGGTCGACGCACTGGCCGGCGACACGATCATGGTCAACCCGGGCGAGATGCACGACGGCTCGCCGCTCGAAGCCGGCACCGGCCGGCGCTGGCGGATGCTGTACCTTGCCCCCGCGCTGGTCGCGGGCGTCGCGGCGGAAGAAGGCGTCGGCAGCGTCGAGCTCGCGCATCCGGCCGTGCGCGACGCGTGGCTCGCGGCCGCCGTCGGCCGGCTGCATGCGCGCATCGTCGCAGGCGAAACCCAGCCGCTGGCCCGCGACGAAGCGCTCGTGATGCTCGTCGCCGGTTTGCTCGCCCGGCACGCAAACCGCACGCTGCCGGCGGCCGGCGTCGCACCGGCGGTCCGCGTCGCCCGCGAGCGGCTCGACGCGGCGCCGGCCGCACCCGTGTCGCTCGCCGAACTGGCCGACCTGAGCGGCGTCAGCCGCTTCCAGTTGCTGCGCGGCTTCGCGCGCGAGCTCGGCATCACGCCGCATGCCTATCTGGTTCAGTCGCGCACGCGGCTGGCGCGCGCGTTGCTGGCCGGCGGCCTGCCGATCGCCGATGCCGCGGCTGAAGCCGGCTTCGCCGATCAGAGCCACCTGACGCGCGCGTTCGCGCGCCAGTTCGGGATCACGCCGGGGCGGTTCACGCAGGCGGGTTAAGCCGCGCCGTCGCGCGCGCAGCGCGACGCCGTCGGGCGCACTGCATTCGCAGGCGGTTGCTGCTCAACGTGAGCCGCGCCCCATTGCGTCCTGGCATGTCGACGGCGCACCGTATTCAACGCCCCCGCCGCTGCAATTTCGTTCAAGACGTTCCGCGCCCGGTACGCGACAATGCGGCGCATGAAGACACGCCTGATCGGTTATCTCTATCTCGCCGCCGCGATGGCGGGCGTCGGCAGCACCGTCATCGCGAGCCGTCTCGCGGCCGGCGGCCTGCCGCCGTTCGCGGCCACCGCGCTGCGCTTCCTGATCGCGACTCCGCTGCTGTTCGCGCTGATGCGCGCGCAGCGCATGCGCTGGCCGCGCGTTTCCGCACGCGACGCCGTGCTGCTCGTCATCCAGGCGGCGGCGGGCGGCGTCGGCTATACGGTGCTGCTGATCAGCGGGACGAAGCTGTCGTCGCCGCTCGATGCGGGGGTGATGCTCGGCACGCTGCCGGCCATGTCGACGTTGATCGCGGCCGTCGTGCTGCGCGAGGCGCAGACGCCGCGCGACTGGCTGGCTGCCGCGCTCGCCACCGCCGGTGTGCTGTTCGTCACGTTCGCGCCAGGCCACGCGATGCCGTCGCTGCAGACGCTTGCCGGCGATACGCTGGTACTGGCGGCCGTCGCATGCGAAGCGGTTTTCATCCTGCTCAACCGGCGGCTTGCCGCGCCGTTGCCGCCGCTTGCGCTTTCCACCGCGATGTCGGGCCTCGGCTTCGCGCTCGCGCTCGTGCCGGCCGCGTTCGAATGGCGTGCGGTGGAGAGCGGCTGGACCGTCGGCGCCGTGTCGGCGATCGCGTACTACGCGCTGATTCCGACCGTGCTCGGCTACCTGTGCTGGTATGCGGGTTCGGCGCGCACGAGCGGCACCGAGGCGGCCCTGTTCACCGCGGTCGCGCCGGTTTCGGCCGTGCTGTTCGCCGTCGGGCTGTTCGGCGAAGCGCTGACCGGCACGCGTATCGCCGGCATCGCGCTCGTCGTCGCCGGCATGCTCGTCGGCGCGACGCGACGACGCGGGCCGTCCGTCGAATCACGCACGACGCTCGCTGCGCGGACCGCCTGCGACTGACTCGCGCTCATCGCGTCCCGGCGGAAACGGCGGCGGCTCCGTGCCGTCGCATCGCCTGCCGCTTCCCGCCTTCGCCGCCACGCAGCCGGCGACTGCAAGAATGTGTCCGCACACCGCAAAACCGTTGCGCACGGCTGCGCAAGATGCAATATTCGCGTGGCTGCCCCCTTTGACCACCCTCGAACAACAATCCGCCAAGCAATGAACAGGAAGGAAGCCAAAACAAGAATCGCGGCGCTGCTGTCCGCGGGAACGAGGAAGGCCGACGCGCTGGCGGAACTGTCCGGACAGGGGCTCAAGGATCGCGTGCTCGCGCACCTGATCGCGTCGCGCCCGGACCCCGAACGCTGCCGCAAGAACAAGGTGCACATCCGGATCCTGATCGCGCTCGGCATCGCCCAGTTGGTCATCAGCCTGATGCTTGCGTACTACTTCTTCGCATCCGGCGCCGGCACCGTCCTCGTCACCGTATTCGTTGCGTTGACCGTGCCGCTGTCGCTGCTGTTCATCTGGGGCTTTGCGACCCATCGTGTCGGCGCGTATCACGCGTTCATCCTGCTGTCGCTGTTGCAGATGCCGAAGACCGTCGCCGATCTCGGCCGAGATCCGGCGGCCGCGCTGCCGAGCCTCGCGATCACGGTCGTGCTGGTGGGTTACGTGTGGTTCGTCCGCAACCGGTTGTTCCCCGACTACGGCTGGTTCACGCCGCGCAAGGTCGAAGGCCGTTACGCGTTCGTGGAACGCGCCTGACGCCGCCGGCGTCGACTCGCGCACAAAAAAAAGCGCCGGGCCGCCCCGCCATCGCGGGAAGGCCCGGCGCCTTCTGCATGCCGGAACCGGTCGGCTTACTTGGCCTTTTCAGCCGAATCGCTGATCGCCTGGCCGCCCTTCGAAATATCCTGGCCCACGCCGGCGACCGTATTGCAACCGGCGAGCGCGGCGGTCAGCACCAGCAGCATTGCAGCAATCGTACGCGTCATTCTCATTCTCCTTGGAATCAACAAGCCCGACCGGGCGGATCGTGTGAATCGTGTGTGGCGTGGCGCCCGGCACGCTGCCGGACACGGGGCCTGACCTGATTATACGGAGAGCCGCGCCGCGCGCCAGTACGGCCCCGCCGCGTGTCCTGCGCGCCACACCGCGCGTGCGCGCAGATTTTTCTTGACTTCATTGCGCCAGGAACTAATATACGCACCGCGTATATTTTCCACCCCAGGAGCCGCCGATGACCGTTCCCCAGCAAGCCTTCCTCCGCGACGCGATGCGCCGCCTCAACATGACCCGGGAGGCATTCGCGAATCGCATCGGCGTCAGCCGGCGCGCACTGGATACCTGGCTGCTGCCGGACGATTCGCAGGAATCGCGCGGGATGCCCGAGATCGTCGAGCGCTTCGTGTCGGAAATCGTCGAACGCTCGGAGCCGGACGGCGAGAAGTATACGCAAAGCGTAGACAAGCAGGGGCTTGCGAAACAGTTCCTGTTCGAAGGCAAGCCGCAATTGATCTCGGTCGATCAATTCTCGCGGGATTCGGTCGAGGCGCTGTTCCGCGTGGCCGACGTCATGCAGCCGATCGCGCGGCGCCACAAGATTTCGCGCGTGCTCGAAGGCGCGGTGCTCGGCAATCTGTTCTTCGAGGCCAGCACGCGCACGCGCGTGTCGTTCGGCGCGGCCTTCTGCCGGCTCGGCGGCTCGGTGTGCGACACGACCGGCTTCACGTTCTCGTCGATGGCCAAGGGCGAATCGATCTACGACACGAGCCGCGTGATGGCCGGCTACGTCGACGCGCTCGTGATCCGTCATCCGGAAAAAGGCTCGGTGGCCGAATTCGCCCGTGCGACCAATCTGCCGGTGATCAACGGCGGCGACGGCCCCGGCGAGCACCCGAGCCAGGCGCTGCTCGACCTGTATACGATCCAGCGCGAATTCTCGCGACTCGGCAAGATCGTCGACGGCGCGCACATCGCGCTGGTCGGCGACCTGAAATACGGTCGCACCGTGCACTCGCTCGTCAAGCTGCTCGCGCTGTACCGCGGGCTGAAGTTCACGCTCGTGTCGCCGCCGACGCTCGAGATGCCGGCCTACATCGTCGAGCAGATCGCGACGAACGGCCATGTGGTCGAGCAGACGAACGACCTCGCGGCCGGGCTGCGCGGCGCGGATGTGGTCTATGCAACGCGGATCCAGAAGGAGCGCTTCACCGACGAGTCGTTCGAAGGCTATACGCCGGATTTCCAGATCAACCAGGCGCTCGTCGATTCGGTATGCAAGCCCGACACGCTGATCATGCATCCGCTGCCGCGCGACAGCCGGCCCGGCGCGAACGATCTGTCGGTCGACCTGAACCGCGACCCGCGTCTCGCGATCTTCCGGCAGACCGACAACGGCATTCCGGTGCGAATGGCGATCTTCGCGGTGCTGCTGGGTGTCGAGAATCTCGTCCAGCACTCGATGCGCGACGCGACGTGGCGTCCGCCGGCGTACCTCGGGCCGGAGGATGCCGTGTTTCACGGAATCGACTGACCGCGGCCGGTGTCGCGCGCCTTCACGGGAGATCGCTTCAGTTCAAGGGCCGCGGGCAGACGTAACGCATTCGACGCGCCGACTTGCACGGCGCGTTTTTCATTTTTAATGCAGGCGCAGGCCACCCCGCGTTAGTTGGCCCACGGGTCGATCACGCGCAGGCCCGCTGCCTCGAACGGCGCGACATCGCGCGTGGCCACGATCAAGCCGTTCGCGACGGCGGTTGCAGCGATGAAGCCATCGGCAGACGCCATCGCGTTGCCCATGCCACGCGCCTTGGCGCGAAGGCTCGCGTACGCCTTGCTGGCCGCATCGTCGAACGGCAGGATCCGGCCGCGAAACAACGGCACGACGCGCCGCTCGATACTTTGCTCGAGCCAGTCCCGCCGGCGTCCCTCCGGCAACGCCGCCACGCCGAATCGCATTTCCGCCAGACTGATCGCAGCAAGAAACAGCGTCTCGACATTCTGCGCGTCGAGCCATTCGATCACGGCTGGGTTCGGCTCGCGCCGCAGCGGCTCGGAAATGACGTTGGTATCGACGAGGATCATTCGAAGCTCATCGGATCGGCTGGCGATGTATCGCGCCGAACGTCGAAATCGATGCCACCGGCCTCCCGCCCCATTTCCGCCAGCAGCGTCCCAAGCCTGGGCCGCCCGCCGGGCTGCACGGCTTGCTCGAGGATGTCGCGTACCTCGGCCTCGGTACTGCGGCCATGTTGCGCAGCCCGGATTCGAAGCGCGCGATGCACTTCGTCGGGCAAATTTCGAACAGTAATCACCGGCATGATGCGCCTCACTACATTTGCTTGCAATGCAGTCATATTAACACCTTGCTGTCATTTGAGCCGAAAGAAGATTCGACCACTGTAAGCCGCCCGCCCCACCTCTTCCATTCGGCCGTTCGGCCATCCTCGCGGCCCTGCAAGCCCTCGCCAACCCTCCGCAACATTCGTCAACAATCCTCCCGCAAACGAGAACAAGAACGCTTCTCATTCAACAAGAAATTACATAGAATGCCGCCTGAAAACAAATCGTAATAATTCCCGGCGGCGTGCACATTTCCGCAACGCACCGCCCCGGGGCCACATCGCGAGGTCGAAGCACCATGAAGTCCCGTCCCGACGAGCTGAAGCTCGGTAAATTCACCACCCTGTGCAGCGTGCTCGCCGCGAGCCCCGCGTTTGCCGACGGCACGCCGCCCGCGGCGCCCGTCAGCCCCGAAGGCCACCTCGCGCCGATCGAAATCCAGGGCAAGACCGAGCACAGCTACAAGGCCGACTTTTCCGCTTCCGCGAAATTCACCGCGCCGCTCGTCGACACGCCGAAATCCGTCACCGTGATCCCGCAGGAACTGATCCAGAGCAGCGGCGCGGCGACGCTGACCGAAGCGCTGCGCACGGTGCCCGGCATCACGTTCGGCGCCGGCGAAGGCGGCAACCCGCTCGGCGACCGTCCGTTCATCCGCGGCTACGACACGCAGGGCAGCATGTTCGTGGACGGCATGCGCGACACGGGCGCCACCACCCGCGAGATCTTCAATACCGAGCGCGTCGAGATCACCAAGGGTTCCGACGGCGCATACGGCGGCCGCGGCGGCGCAGGCGGCAGCATCAACCTGATCACGAAGGCGCCGCATCTCGGCACGACGGCCGCCGCGAGCGCGGGCCTCGGCACCGACCGCTATCGGCGCTTCACCGCCGACGGCAACTGGCAGTTCGCCGATCACGCCGCGTTCCGCCTGAACCTGATGAGCCACAACAACGACGTCGCCGGCCGCGACGCCGTCAACAACGAGCGCTGGGGCGTCGCGCCGTCGATCGCGTTCGGCCTCGGCACGCCGACGCGCGTGACCGCGAGCTACTACCACCTGTCGACCGACGACATGCCCGACGGCGGGATCCCGTACTTCTACACGACGTCGAACAAGCCCGCGAACGTCGGCACGATCTATCCGGCGCCCGTCGATCGCCACAACTTCTACGGCCTGATCGACCGCGACTTCCGCAAGACCACGTCGGACATCAGCACGATCAAGATCGAGCACGACATCACGCCGAACCTCACGGTGCGCAACACCACGCGCTATACGGAATCGACGCAGGACTACATCTGGACGCAGCCGGACGACAGCCAGGGCAACGTGGTCAACGGCAAGGTCTGGCGCCGCAACAACAACCGCGACAGCTCGATCAACAGCCTCGCGAACCTGACCGAGCTGTTCGGCGAATTCCGCACGGGCCCGTTCAAGCACAGCTTCACGACCGGCATCGAGCTGTCCCGCGAATGGGGCAAGCGCGATTCGTACACGGTCGCAACCGACAAGGGCACGATCTGCCAGAAAGGCATCGGCGCCGTGTCGGGCTACAACTGCACGAGCCTCTGGTCGCCGAACCCGAACGATCCGTGGGCCGGCTCGATCACGCGCAACAACGACTACGCGCATGCGCGCACCACGACGAAGTCGATCTACGGCTTCGACACGATCGAGATCACGCCGCGCTGGCAGGTGAACGCCGGCGTGCGCGTCGACGACTACTCGACCCGCTTCACCGATACCAAGGCGAATGGCGGCAAGACCTATACGCGCGACGACACGCTCTTCAACTGGCAGGCCGGCCTCGTGTTCAAGCCCGCGCGGAACGGCAGCATCTACGCGTCGTATGCGACGTCGTCGACGCCGGCCGGCATGCTGCTCGGCGAAGGCAGCGAAACGCAGTCGCTGACGCCGGGCCGCGGCGGCGTCGGCCCGAACGCCGACCAGATGGCGCCCGAGAAGAACCGCAGCATCGAGCTCGGCACCAAGTGGAACATGCTGAACGACCAGTTGTCGCTGACGGCCGCGCTGTTCCAGATCGACACGACGAACGCGCGCGTGACGCTGCCGAACAACCAGTACGCGATGGTCGGCAACAAGCGCGTACAGGGCCTCGAACTCGGCGTCGCCGGCCAGATCACGAAGCAGTGGCAGGTGTTCGGCGGCTACACGTACATGAAAAGCCAACTGCGCGACAACGGCAAGGACGCCGCGAACAACGGCAACCGCTTCCCGAACACGCCGAAGCACAGCCTCACGATGTGGTCGAACTACGACGTCACGCCGAAATTCACGGTCGGCGGCGGCGCGTTCTACATGTCGGAAGTGTTCGGCGATCCCGCGAACCTGCGCGCCGTGCCGTCGTACTGGCGCTTCGACGCGATGGCGCAGTACCGGATCAACAAGAAGCTCGACCTGCAGCTGAACGTGAACAACCTGTTCAACCGCACCTACTTCGATCAGGCGTATCCGGCGCACTATGCGTCGATCGCGCCGGGCCGCTCGGCGTTCGTTACGCTGAACGCGCGCTACTGATCGATGGAGGCCGTATCGCTGAAGGCGCTCGCATCGGTATCGCCGCGCGAGTTCGCCGACATCCTGGCCGGGCCGCCCGAGCGCGCCGCCGCGTGGGTTGCGGCGGCGGCCGACCACGGCATCGTCGATGCGCAGGCTGTGTACGGGCAATACCTGCTCGACGGGCACGGCGTCGCACGCGATCCGGCCGCCGCGCTCAACTGGTTCCGGCATGCGGCGCGGGCGGGCCACCCGATGGCGATGAACATGCTCGGACGCTGCCACGAATTCGGCTGGGGCACGGCCGCCTGCGCGCCGGTCGCCGTGTACTGGTATCGGCTCGCCGCGCAGGCAGGCCTCGACTGGGGCATGTACAACTACGCGACCGCACTCGCCCTCGGCAACGGCGTCGACGAGAACCGCGCCGACGCGCTCGACTGGTTCCGCCGCGCGGCCGCGCTCGGTCACGCGAAATCGATCAACCTGATCGGCGGCTTCTACGAGGACGGCTGGGTCGTATCGGTCGATATCGACGCCGCGTTCGACCACTATCGCCGCGCCGCCATTGCCGGGGACTTCCGCGGCCAGTTCAACTATGCACGGCTGCTCGCCGAGCGTGGACGCGTCGACGAAGCGCTCGCTTGGCTCGCGCGGGTGCCGGCCACCGCGACACCCGCGTTCATCGCGAAGATGCGCGCGTATCTCGTGTCGTCGCCGCTCGACGCTTTTCGTTCGGCGGCCCTGCAGCTGGCGCCGCATGCCATGGAATTTGCATCATGATGCTTCATATCCCCGGTGTACTAACCAAGGCACAGGTCGCGCAATGCCGCGAGATGCTCGATACCGCCGACTGGGTCGACGGCAACGCGACGTCCGGCGCGCAGTCGGCGCTCGCGAAACGCAACCGGCAATTGCCGGAAGGCTCGCCGGCCGCGCGTGCGGTGGGCGATGCGATTCAGGACGCACTCGCCCGCCATCCGCTGTTCTTTTCGGCGGCGCTGCCGCTCAAGGTGTTTCCGCCGCTGTTCAATCGCTATGAAGGCGGCGAGACGTTCGGCACGCACGTCGACAACGCGATCCGGTTGCTGCGTGGCACGGATTTCCGCGTGCGCAGCGATCTGTCGGCGACGCTGTTTCTCGAGGAACCCGATGCGTACGACGGCGGCGAGCTGTGCGTCGAGGATACGTACGGCGTGCATCGTGCGAAGCTGCCGGCGGGCGACCTCGTGCTGTATCCGGCGTCGAGCCTGCATCACGTGACGCCTGTGACGCGCGGTGAGCGCGTCGCGTCGTTCTTCTGGATTCAGAGCATGGTGCGCGACGACGGTGATCGCACGCTGCTGTTTCAGCTCGATACACAGATTCAGGCGCTTTCCGCAGAAAAAGGGGCGAAGGACCCGGTGGTCATTTCACTGACAGGGATTTATCACAATCTGTTGAGGAAGTGGGCGGATGCGTGAGATTGCAATCACCTCACCCTCGAACGCCACGATCGACACGCCCACATCGAATCCGCCCGGTCGATGCCGACGCTCAATGGGCGCCAATCGCTTTCTCTGCCACAGGGATATAACCCGAATAGCCCGCCATGTAGGTTCGCCAGCCAGCATTCGTGTAACTGACGACCTGATCCTTCGGGATCGTGATGCGGACGCAGGCCAGTTCGGCGTTCTCGGTGATCGGCGAATCAGTCGTCGTGGCGGTGGTCGAGCTGGCCGCACCAGCCGTGCGCGCCAGCTTCACCTCGGTCGTTGCGACAGCGGCGCTCGCCACATCGATGCCAGCTTTACGGCCTCCGTTGTTGCCAGTCGACACTCCGTCGGACGCTGTCGCCTTGTCGCCAGATTTCCCCCCCTGGCTGACTAAGCGCTTAAACGCTCGATTCCGCTGATCAAGCAGCGGCTGATCACAGCCATAAGTGCGCTTTCGCAACATCGCATCGCCCGCCGGAAGCGCAAGCCTCAACGTCTGGACATTCACATTCGCGGCCCCTACTCCGACCGAGGGCGCAATAGTCGTGGACGAAGCAGCCACTGACGCACTGGGTGATTTATCGTCACGGATACCTCGCGCCTGCGTGTGCGCCGCCCCCACCACTGGGGCCTCGGTCGGCGCGCCAGCCGACACGGATAATTCAGGACGAAGGATCAGTTCGACCACCATCGAAGATCCAAGGCGATTGACGATATTTACATCGGTCAGCGTAATCGAACCGTCCTTGCCTGCGTTGCACCGAACGCCGAACGGCGCCAACGTCGCGCATTGCTGACCGGACAACGCCATGCTCGACGCGTGCCGGTTGCCAAAACTCAAGATCGCAACGAGCATGCGGGGGAACAGCAGCGGATTCTGCACGATGATCGGAACCGACACGAATGAAACAAGCGCTGCAAGCGCACACAATCCTGCCCGCATCTTCCAGCCACGCGACGCGAATGCTCCCCAGTTCATCACGCTCAGCAGCGCCATGGTCAGCAACAATGTCTGCGTGCTTTCCCTGTTGCCGTTCAGGGAATCGACGAGATCTGCAAAGATCAGTACGCACAGCGAGAAGATCGCGAACGCGGCCGCTGTAAAAAGCTTCGCCGCTACGAGCTTCGGCACGCCGTTGCGGCGGCCCGTCGCCGGTGTCGCAGGCGTCAAAAGGCCAACCGGCGCAATTTGGCGCTTGCGGAAAAACCACCCCTTCCGCAGCATCCAGACAGCAAAGACCGCTGCACACAAGATCGTGACGGGCAACCGGTCGCCCGTCACGAACCATTTGAAATTGACGAGTGCGATCAACCACGAAATGGCCACTACCGCGAGGACGACCAAGCCTATTGCCCGAATGGCATGCAGCGTCACGTGCATTATGCGCTTCGGTACATTGCGTGACCGGTTCGCAGCGAGACGCAGCAAGCGCTGCACGAACCATACTATCGCCGCGATAATTGCACTTGCCGCCGCTGCAGCCCATGACGGCGTAGTCATCCACCCGAGGCAGGCTCTCACGTCCGGCGCCAGTTGCGAAAACGCGTAAACGATCGGCTGCGCGCGCGCTGTAGCCCCGGCGCTCGTGTCGATCCGCTCGTTGCCGAAGTACGCGACGAGTTGCAACGCACTGAGGATCACCACGCCGAACAACAGCACGCTCGATAACACTCGCGTTAGCCGGCTGTCGACAAACGACCCGTCAGCAAGCAATAGCCCTATCAATCCGCCGTAAGTCGCGACATAGGCAACGACAGTCAGCCAGGCCAGCACCGGGCTCGCCCACGACACGAATGGATTCGTCAACAGGTCCGTCCAGATCAAAACCGTCAGGACGGTTGCGATCACGATGAATCGCCCGCGTACCAAGCGATCACGCATCTGCTGGTTCTGCGTGAGTGGCCCCATCTGGCCAAAGGCAACCACGTGTGTGTCGTCGTAAAACCGGTCGAGCACGAAGCGAGCAGCAAAGCCTGCAATCAGCGAATACACACCAAACACGCCGACCAAGCCGATCTCGACGAGGAAGGTGGCGACCAGCGTGCCTGTCAGTTCAGTCAGTGTGAAATCCGGAACCTGATCGAGGCTCAGCGAGTACAGCAGTAATGGCACACCGCCGAGCACCAGTACCATCAGAGACAGAAGCGTAAACGGATGCCCAACAGCGATTTCATTGAATCGTTCATGTGCTGTTTTCGCCTCACGTGTTGTTTTCACCGCACGTGTTGCTTTCCTCTCGCGTGTTGTTTTCATGATTGTATGTTTGTCGTTCGAAGCCGCCCATCCCCCCTCTCAGTCGGGGTACATGCATCCTGGCAGCAGGATGCAAGCATTTTACCCAACGTCAATTGCGATTCACCCTGACGCAACCACACCGACGCGCGCAGCCCCCCACGATGCTCCCGTCTATCCGCCGCTGACCTCCGCCGCCAGTAATCGATGAATCGGCCTTTCCGACCCGACCGATTCCTTGCATCGATTCGGCACAACCCTTAAAATGACCATCGTCAAATGACCATGCTCATACCATGATGCCGCACGCTCCCGTATCGAAATCCGAATTCAAGGCTCGCGCACTCGAATACTTCCGGCTCGTCGAGGCGTCGGGCGAAAGCCTGATCGTCACCGACCACGGCAAGCCGACGCTCGAGATCCGGCCGTATCGCTCGCGCGAAGCTCAGCCGTTGGACATATTGCGCGGGTCGGTCATGCGCTACGACAATCCTCTCGATCCGATTGCGGAAGATGATTGGGAGGCGTCGCGGTGATCGTGCTGGATACGCATGCATTGGTGTGGTGGGTGGGTGGCGACCCTGCGCTCAGCAAGAAGGCGAGAAGCGCGATCGATCGCGCACGGAGCGAAGGCACGCTCGCCGCTTCGGCCATCTCCGCGTGGGAGATCGCGATGCTGGTGCGCAACGACCGCCTCGCCCTGACGATGGATGTCGACGCGTGGCTCGCCACCGTCGCGCAGATCGACGGCATGCGGTTCGTGCCCGTCGATGCCGACATCGCCGCGAAGTCCACCGACTTGCCCGGCACGTTCCACAAGGATCCTGCCGATCGCATGATCGTCGCGACCGCGCGGCGGCTCGGCGCGCCGCTTGTCACCCGCGACGAAAAAATCCGCGCGTACGCGCACGTCAAGACGCTTTGGTGAGCGCCACCCGTCCGTGGGTCGAACCGCCGCGCATCTTCCGCCAGACTCTGGCATATTGGCGATTCGTCTGATCAAACCGACCACGACCGCCGCGCTCGACATTGGCGCGTGGCCCGCAACCGTCGTTGTGCCACTGACCCGCGCCGGCTTCACGAATTACCCATCCGAATGGTGGCATTGGTCATTCGGCGACCGCTATTGGGCCGTCATGCAGAACGAATCTCACGCAATTTACGGTCCTGTCGACGAAAGCATGCTCGGGGAAGCGTCGCGATGACGGTTTTCCCGATCCGGCACGCGTGACTCGGTAACATCCTCACTTGCCGATCCCCGTGTGCTCCCGCACAATCGCAGCACCTGCCTCACTCCCCGCGCGCCGATGTCCTATGCGTCACTCGCGACCGGCGTCCTGCTCGCCGGCGGCCTTGGTCAACGCTTCGACCCGAGCGGCCTGCACAGCAAGCTGCTCGCCCGGCTTCCCGACGGCACGCCGGTGGCGGTGGCTGCCGCCCGCCATCTCGCGGCCGCAACCGCCGACGTGATCGCCGTCGTGCGCCCCGGCGCCGAAAAGCTCGCGATTCTGCTGAACGAAGCCGGCTGTCAGGTCGTCTATGCGCCCGACGCGTTGCGCGGCATGGGCGCGAGCCTCGCGGCCGGCGTCCGCACCGCGCCCGATGCGAGCGGCTGGCTCGTCGCGCTTGGCGACATGCCGTGGATCGCGGCTTCCACATACGAAACGGTCACACGCGCGCTCGAAGCCGACGACGCGTCGATCGTCGCGCCCGCGCATCGCGGCGTGCGCGGCCATCCGGTCGGTTTTGCCGCGCACCACTTCGAGGCGCTCGCCGCCCTCGACGGCGACGCGGGCGCCCGCGCGCTGTTCGCCAGCGCGCCGGTGACCCTGCTCGATGTCGACGATCCCGGCATCCTGCGCGACGTCGATACACCGGCGGATTTGCGCTGACTTCGATTGCGCGGGCCCGCACGTTCACGCACGCACCGCGCCAATAAGCGGATTTCTCCGACGACCGACAAGCCGTCGCAAGAATCCCGCTGCAAACACGCGCCCGATTGGCTATAACGGAGACGAGGCGCGTCCGCCGCGCCACCGCCGTCACGCACGCCACGAGTTCTCCATGAGCGACCACACGACCCCGACGCCCGAGCCACCGGCCGACCCGAACCGCGATCCGGAAGACGATCCGTTCTCGTCGCCGCCCGGCCATCACGACAACCCGCAGCAGCCGGACGGACCGCCGAGCAAGGATCCGGTCTAGCCGCGCGCCGGCCGCGCCGCGCACTCGACCCGCGACTTCCGCGACGCGGTCTAGCGTGCGGTATACCCGCCGTCGATCGGCAGCGACACGCCGCTGATCATCGACGCCGCGTCGCTCAGCAAGAACAGGACCGGCTCGACGACTTCGCCCGGCTGCGCAAAGCGGCCGAGCGGAATCGCGGCCAGCATCGGTGCGCGCTTCTCCGGTTCACTCCACGCGAACTGCGCCATCGGCGTGAGCGTGACGGTCGGGTTCACGCTGTTCACACGAATGCCGTGCGGCCCGAGTTCGATGCACAGCACGCGCGTGATCGCGTCCATCGCCGCCTTCGACGCGCAATAGCTCAGATGCGCGGGCAGGCCGACGAGCGCCGCCTGGCTCGACACGTTGACGATGCTGCCGCGTGCGTTCGCCGCGCCGCGTCCGTCGCGCTCGATCATCTTGCGCGCCACGGCTCGCGCGACGAGCGCCGCGCCGCGCGCATTGACGGCCATCACGCGATCGAAATGCGCGGCGTCGACATCGAGCGCCGGTTCGAGCGACGCGATCCCCGCGCAATTGACGAGGCCGTCGAACGCATCGTACGGGTCGAGCGCGGCATCGATCGCGTATTCGTCGCCGCCGACATCCATGCGCAACGTATCGCACGCAATCTCGCCGGCAAGCGCGTTCAGCGCGGCCATGTCGCGCGCCGCCGCGACGACGCGCGCGCCTGCGTGCGCGAGCGCGACCGCGCACGCGCGGCCGATGCCGCTCGACGCGCCCGTGACGAGCACCGTCGCCCCGCCGAAATCGAATCGTGTGTTCATGAGGATGTGCCCAGCCTGTGCATGATCGGCTTGAGTGCGGGATACAGCGCCGTGTAGAGCGCGAAACGCGCGTCGTATGTTTTCGCGCGGTCGGCATCGGGCCGTGCGCGCTCGACGAGCGTGACCCAGCCGCCCTGCGCGTCGTCGCGCGACACGAGCCCTGCGCCAACACCCGCGAGCAGCGCGGCGCCCATCGCGGCTTCGACCTCCTGCTCGATCGTCCACACCGGAAAGCCCGTCACGTCCGCGATGATCTGCATCCACAGCGCCGAATGCGCGGCGCCGCCGACGACGATCAGTCGGTCGTCCAGCGCCACCGCGCCACGGCGGCCGGCCTCGATGTTATGGCGCAACGCGAACGCGACGCCTTCGAGCACCGCGCGATAAAGATGCGCACGCGTATGCGCGAGACTCAGCCCGACGAACGCGCCGCTCGCCTTCGCATCCCACACCGGGCTGCGCTCGCCCATCAGGTACGGCAGGAACAGCACGCCGTCCGCGCCGGCCGGCACGCGCTCGGCCGCCTCCTCGAGCAGCACGTGCGGATCGCCGTGCGGCAGCAGGCTCGCCGCATCGATTTCCGCGTGACAGAACTGGTCGCGAAACCACGCGACCGACGCGCCGGCCGTGATCGCGCCGCCGAACACATACAGGTCGCGCTGCCCGTCGAATACGTGCGGCATGCTGACGAGGCCGTGCCGCGCATCGACTTGCCGGTTCACATAGCCCCAGCACATGCTGGTGCCGATCATCGCGACGTGCTGCCCGGTACGCGTCGCACCGGCCGCGAACGTCGCCACCGCCGCATCGACGCCGCCCGCGACGACGGGCGTGCCGGCCGGCAGCCCGAGTTGCGCGGTCCATTGCGACAGCAAGCCGCCGACGACGTCCGTCGAATCGACGAGCCGCTCGGGCATCATCGTCGCCGGAATGCCGAGCATGTCGAGCGCGTCGTCGGACCACTCGCGGCGCGCGACGTCGTACACGCCGCCGATATTGCCGGCCGCACTGTGGTCGACCGCGACTTCGCCGGTCAGCAGGTAGATCACATATGCGTTCGGCGGCAGAAAATTGCGCACGTTCGCCCACACGTCGGGCCGCTGGTCGCGCAGCCACAGCATTTTGGTGAAGCCGTAGTAGCTGTCGACGCCGTTGCCGGTGATCACGCGCAGCCGCTCGACGTTCACGTGTTCGTTGACCCAGTCGACTTCCGCGGTCGCGCGCCGGTCCATCCAGATCAGGCACGGATGCAGCGGCCGCATGTCGATGTCGACCGGGATGCCCGAGCCGCCGTACAGGCTGCTCACGCACACCGCCCGGATCGCATCGGCCGGCACGCCCTGCGCGCGCGCGTCGCTCACGCAGCCGGCGATGCAGTCGAGCACCGCGTCGAACCACACCTGAGGCCACTGCTCGGCCCACAGCGGGCGCGGCGTATCGGGCTGGTAGCCGGCCGAGCATCGCGCGACGATCGTGCCGTGCCGGTCGACCAGCAGCGCCTTGGTGCTCTGCGTGCCGATATCGACGCCTATGACGTATTCCATGATGTCTCCGGTGAGGCGCACGCCGGCGTTCAGCGGGCCGGCTTCAGCAGCACCTTGATCGATTCGGGCGATTTCGCGACGCGGATCGCGTCGTCCCAGTCCTCGAGCGCGAAGCCGTGCGTGACGATGCCCTTCGACGTGACGAGCCCGCGCGCGAGCAGGTCGATCGCGACCGGATAGCAGTATGGCCCGAGATGCGCGCCGCGTACGTCGAGCTCCTTGCGGTCGCCGATGATCGACCAGTCGACGGTCGCATCCTCGCCGAACACGCTGAATTCGACGAAGCGGCCGAGCTTGCGGATCAGGTCGAGCCCCTGGTTCACGCCGACCGGCGCGCCGGTCGTCTCGATGTACACGTCGCAGCCGTAGCCGTCGGTGAGTGCGCGGACGATCTCGCGCGCGTCGTCGCGCTGCGGGTTGATCGTCACGTCGGCGCCGTACTGGCGCGCAAGTTCGAGCCGTTCGTCGATCAGGTCGATCACGACGAGCTTCTTCGGCGTCTTCAGGTGCGCGACCTGCGTCATCATCAGCCCGAGCGGGCCCGCGCCGGCGATCACGACGACGTCGTCGAGCTGGACGTCGCCGCGATTCACCGTATGGATCGCGCACGACAGCGGCTCGATGATCGCCGCGTCCTCGAGCGATACGCCGAGCGGGATCTTGTGAACGATCGCGGTCGGCGGAATGCGCATGTACTCGGCCATCCCGCCGTCGGCGACCTCGCGCTGGAAACCGAAGATGTTGTGCACCTCGCACATCCAGTACTGGCCCGACTTGCAATAGCGACACTTGCCGCACGGCACGATCTGCTCGGCGATCACGCGGTCGCCGAGCGCCACGCAGAAATGCTCGGCCGCGCCGTCGCCGAGCGCCTCGACATAGCCGAAGAATTCATGGCCGGGAATCACCGGCGCCTTCACCCACGGGCTCGGTCCGCCCCAGAACATCTTGGCGCCGGTGTAACACTTGCAATCGCTCGCGCAGATCCCGCACGCGGCGATGCGGATCACAAGCTCGTTCGTCCCGGGGTGCGGCTTCGCGACCTGTTCGACGCGATAGTCCTCGGGGCCGTGGCAGACGACCGCGGTCATGCGCGGCTGGGCTTCGGGTGTCGTCATGAGTTGTCTCTTTTATGAGTGATTCGGATACCGGATTAATCAAGCGTTACCGCGATCGCTCGCGGCTGATGTAGATCGCGAGCAGGATGATTCCGCCCTTGATCACGTTCTGCACGTACGGGTTCACGCCGATCATGTTCAGTCCGTTGTTGAGCACGCCGAGCAGCAGCGCGCCGACCAGCGTGCCGAGGATCGCGCCGCGCCCGCCGGAGATCGACGTGCCGCCCATCACGACGGCCGCGATCGCGTCGAGCTCGAAGCCCACGCCCGCGTTCGGCTGCCCGCTCATCAGGCGCCCGGTCAGCACGATCGCGGCAAGCGCCGACGTGAGCCCGGCGAGCGTATAGACGATCAGCTTCACGCGCGCGACCCGCACGCCGGTGAGCCGCGTCGCCTGCTCGTTGCCGCCGATCGCGTATACGTAGCGGCCGAACGGCATCCGGTCGAGCAGCAGCCATGCGATTGCGTAGACCACCAGCATGATCAGCACCGGCGCCTGGACGCCGAGCACCTTGCCGCTGCCGAAGAACGCGACCCAGTCGGGCAGCCCGTCGATCGGATAGCCGCCCGTGTAGATCAGCGCGAGGCCGCGCGCGATGCCCATCGTCGCGAGCGTGACGATGATCGGCGGCATGCCCGCGAACGCGACGAACACGCCGTTCAGGAAGCCGAAGCCGAGCCCGACCGCGATGCCGATCGCGAGCGCGGCGACTGCGTTGACGCCCGCGACCATCAGTCCGGCCGCGAGCGTGCCCGACAGCGCCATCACCGAGCCGACCGACAGGTCGATCCCGCCCGTCAGGATCACGCAGGTCATGCCGACCGCGATGATCGCGTTGATCGAGACCTGGCGCAGCACGTTCTCGAGGTTCGCGGCGGACAGGAAGCTCGGGCTCGCGATCATCATCGCGATGCACACGACGATCAGGCCGACGAGCGGATAGAACAGCGTCGAGCGGCGCAGTTGCGCCCACATCGGGCGCGGCGGCGGCGCATCGCCGGCCGTGGCGGCGAGTGTCGTGGATGGCGGGGAAGAAGAATCAGGCAGGTTCATGGGTCGCTCCTCGCGTGCCGGCCGTGGCATAGGTCATGACCGTGTCGGGATCGATCTCGTCGCCGGCGAGCGTCGCTTCGATGCGGCCTTGCCGGAACACGGCGACGCGATCGCACATGCCGACGATTTCCGGTAATTCGGACGAGATCATGATGATGGCGTAGCCTCGCGCGGTGAGTTCGCGCATCAGCCCGTAGATTTCGGCTTTCGCGCCGACGTCGATGCCGCGCGTGGGCTCGTCGAAGATCAACACCGACGTGTGATGGTTCAGCCAGCGCGCGATCACGACCTTTTGCTGGTTGCCGCCGGACAGCGTCGCGACCTCGGTGTGGATCGACGGCGCCTTCACGCCGACGCGCCGCATCACGTCGTATGTCGTGCGCGCCTCGCCGCGCCGGTCGATCAGCCAGCGCATCGACCGGTACTTGCCGAGGTTGTTCAGCGAGATGTTGTCGCGAATCGAGAACGACGTGACGAGCCCTTCCGTCTTGCGGCTTTCCGGCAGGATGCCGATACCGGCACGCAGCGCGTCGGCCGGATCGGCGAGCTTCGCCGCCGCGCCGCGCACACGCAGTGCCTTGCGGTGCGCACGCGTCGCGCCGATCACCGCGAGCGCGGTTTCCGTGCGGCCCGAGCCGACCAGCCCCGCGAAACCCAGGATCTCGCCTGCATGCAACACGAAGCGGTTCACCGGGCCGTCGCGCTCGATCTGCAGCGCATCGACCTCGAGCACGGCCGGCGCGTCGGCCGGCAGCGCCGGCTTCGGCGGAAAGCTGCTCTCGATCCGGCGGCCGACCATCATGCGCACCAGTTGCTCGACGTCGGTGTGCGCAACCTCGGTCGTCGCGACGTACTGGCCGTCGCGCAGCACCGTGATGCGGTCGCACACCGCGAAGATCTCGTCGAGGTGATGCGAGATGAAGATCATCGCGACGCCCTGCCGCTTCAATTCGCGCATGATCGCGAACAGGTGCTCGGCCTCGGCCGGCGTGAGCGTCGCGGTCGGTTCGTCGAGGATCAAAATGCGCGCGTCGAGCGACAGCGCCTTGCCGATCTCGACGAACTGCTGCTGCGCGACCGACAGCGCACGGATCGGCGCATCGAGATCGATCGCCACGCCGAGCCGCGCGAAGATGGCGGCCGCCGCGGCACGCATCCGCTTGCGGTCGCGCGCGCCCCAGCGGTTGCGCAGCTCGCGGCCGAGGAACAGGTTGTCGACGGCATCGAGGTGCGGAATCAGGCTGAATTCCTGGAACACGATGCCGACGCCGGCCGCGACCGCGTCGTGATAGTCCGCGAAATGGCGCGCGGCGCCGTCGATCTCGATCGTGCCGGCATCCGGCTGATGGATGCCGCACAGGATCTTCATCAGCGTCGACTTGCCCGCACCGTTCTCGCCGAGCAGCGCATGAATCTCGCCGCGCGCGATCTCCAGATGAATGTCGGACAGCGCCTTCACGCCGGGAAAGCTTTTCGTGATGTGGCTGAGCCTGAGTATCGTGTCCATCGGCTTCTCCGTGCGAAGGGCGTCGGCCGCGCCGCCGCCCTTCGCGTCGCTTCGCACGTCGTTCACCAGCTGAAGCCCTTCGCGTTGCCGCGATCGACGACCTTCACGTCGACCGGAATCGCCTTCGGCACCGTTGCGCCCCACTTGCGCGCGATCGCGATGCCGAGCGCGATGCGCACCTGGTCGGCCGGAAACTGCGCGGTCGTCTCGATGAACTTCGAGTTCGGCTTCTGGATCGCGGCGATCGCCTCGGGCGCGCCGTCGACGCTCGTCAGCTTGATGTCCTTGCCGGACCCCTCGATCGCGGCGAGCGCGCCCATCGAGCCGCCGTCGTTCACGCTGAACAGGCCCTTCAGGTTCGGATGCGCGGAGATCATGTTTTCGGTGACCGACAGCGCGGTCGCGCGCTCCTGCTTGCCGTTCTGCGTATCGACGAGCTTCACGTTCGGGAATTTCGCGAGCCCGGCCTTGCAGCCGCGCACGCGTTCGAGAATCGGCACGACCGGAATGCCGTCGAGGATCGCGACCTCGCCGCTGCCGCCGATCGCCTTCGCGAGGTATTCGCACGACATCACGCCCGCGTCGTAATTCTTCGAGCCGACGAACGAATCGACCGGGCCGTTCGCGTTGGCGTCGACGGCGACGACCACCGCGCCGGCCTTCTTCGCCTGCGTGATCGCCGACTGGATGCCGGTCGAATCGGTCGGGTTCACGAGCAGGATGTCGATCTTCTTCTGCAGCATGTCCTCGACGTCGCTCACCTGCTTGCTGACGTCGTGATGCGCGTCGGTGACGACGACCTGCGCGCCGATCGACGCGGCCGCATCGTTCAGCGCCTTCTGCATCGTCACGAAGTACGGGTTGTTCAGCTCCTGGAACGTCATGCCGATCCGCAGCGGCGCAGCGTGCGCGGCGGCGGCGGGCAACAGGGCCGCGACGGCGAGCGCGGCAACGGCCGCCAGGCGGGCGGCGCGACGGGGGGATGAAGCGGGCGATGCGTGCGTCATGACGGTGTCTCCAGAATTGTGTGCGGCTTTTTCGTGGGTGAATGCGCCCCTCGCGACGTGAGCGACGCGATCGGCTGGGTAAAACGGCGGGGAAAACGCGGGCGGGCAACGGCCCGGCGATCATCCGGGCTGCGGCATGAGTTCGGGCGCACCGGGCGTCAGCACGCGCGGCGGCAGCGGGTTACCGGTCGGCGCCGCGTGCAGCGCCAGCTCGCGGCTGCGCGCGTTCAGGCTTTGCAGCGCACGGAATTCGGACGGCGCCATCCCCTTCACCGCGCGGAACTGGCGGTTGAAGTTCGACACGTTGTTGAAGCCGGCCTGGAAACAGATGTCGGTGATGCTCGCGTCGTCGGCGAGCAGCATCTGGCAGGCTGATTCAATCCGCAGACGATTCACGTACTGGACGAACGGCATGCCCGTATGGCGATGGAACGCGCGCGAGAACGCGCTGACGCTCTGCCCGGTCAGTTGCGCGAGATCGGATTCGCGCATCTCGGACGCGAGGTTCTTGCCGATATACGACAGCGCGTGGCTCAGGCGCGTCGGCGTGACGTCGGCCTGGTCGTACGCGGGACTCGCGAGCAACGTGCGCTCGGCCGCATCGCACAGGCGTTCGAGGATCGTCATGAACAGCGCGATACGGCGCATGCCCCGCGCGGTCAGCAATTCGTCGAACAACGGCGCGATCGCGGCGCTCGTCGCCCCGTCGAAGCCGACGCCGCGCCGCGCGTCGTCGAGCAGCGTCTGTGCATCACGGCATTCGGGAAACGCGTCCATGCAGCGACGCACGAACGACGGATCGAACTGGATCACGAGATTGCGGCGCTCGACGGTTTCGCCTTCGGCCATGTCGCTGACCCAGTTGTGCGGCAGGTTCGGGCCGAGCAGCACGAGATGGCCTGGGCCGAACGAACCGATGTGATCGCCGACGAAATACTTGCCGTGCGTCGCGACGATCAGGTGCAGCTCGAATTCAGGATGGAAATGCCAGCGGATCGTGCGATACGGATAGCCGTGCGACCAGACCTTGAACGACTCGTCGCGTCGCACTTCGACCACTTCGAGATCGGGGTGCATCATGTTGGCGTCTCCATTCCCATGGTTCGCTGGCCGGCCTGTTCGGCTGTGCGCGCGTGCGCCGCGTGTCTCGCGCGGCACCGCGACCGGTCGCATGGGAAGCAATGTAGGTCGATCGCGCGCGCGGCTCCACCAACTTTACGCCTGATTTTCGATACTTTTTTGCCGTCCGCGCGTGGAAATGGCGCCGGACGGCAAATTTGTTGCAGCGCGCAACGGTGCGGCGGCCACCCGTGCCGCCCGTCCGCGCCGGCTTACGCCGCCGCGTGCTCGCGCGCCGTGCGCACCTCGTATGCCTTCAGGTGGTTGTACGCGATCCGCAGCAGCGACAGCGTATCGGCCGCCTGCGGATCGCGTCGCGCGAGCAGGTCGCCGATCACGTGATCGGCTTCGACGCGCGCATGATTCTCGACGTCGCGCAGCATCGACGCCGTCAGCGGCGACGGCGTCAGCACCATCCGCTGCATCCGCTCGCTGGCCGCCGGGTCGGGCCGGTAGCCGTTGTGTTCGGCGATCGCGCTGCATTCGGCGAGCATCGTCTCGAGCAGGCGGCGGCCGTCCGGCGCGGCGAGAATGTCGCCGATCGACCCGCGAAACAGCGACGTGCTCGCGGCGAGCGTCGCGAGGAACACCCACTTGTCCCACATCCGCGCGGTGATATCGTCGCTGAGGGTGGCGTCGAAGCCCGCGCCGCCGAGCACGTCGGCCACCGCGCGCACGCGCGGCGATTCACCGCCGGCAAGCTCGCCGAACGTCACGCCGTGCGTGTCGTTCAGGTGCACGATGCGCTGCTCGCGATCGAGCGTCGCCGCGATCACGCACAACCCGCCGAGCACCTGTGACGCGCCGAAACGCTCGCGCAGCACGTCGACGTGACGCATCCCGTTGAGCATCGGCAGGATCAGCGTCTGCGGGCCGACGAACGGCGCGAACGATGCAATCGCGTCGTCGAGGCTGTACGCCTTGCAGCTCAGCAGCACGAGGTCGAACGGCGCGACGCCGGCGCCCGCGTCGCCCGCGCGTATGGTCTGAACGTTTGCGAGCGTCAGGTCGCCGCGCGGGCTGCGGATCAGCAGCCCGTCGCGCGCGAGCGCGGCCGCGCGGCCGTCGCGCACCAGGAACGTCACGTCGCGCCCCGCCGCGGCCAGCCGGCCGCCGAAGTATCCGCCGACCGCGCCGGCCCCTACCACCAGAATCCGCATCGTTGCCTCCTTTCGGTTTCATCGGCGTCGCGCTGCCGCCCGCGCGGGCGCGACGCCGACCATCGCCCGACAGTATAGCGGCCTCGGTTATGCATATGCATAGATGCCCGCGCCCGCGTCGCGGGCTTCGGTAAATGGCCGCTTCTAAGAGTGCTGCCACGGCCAAAGCCACGCCGCAAGAAACACCCAGGACGGCTTCCGGTCTCCAACCGGGCTGCACTGAACGGCATCCTGAACGTATTTAAGACCGGGATACGCTGGTGCGACCTCTGAACCAAGCTGGGATTTGGCTCAGGGCCGACCTGCTGGAAGCGTTTGTGCGACTGGCAAAGGGCCGGCGTGTGGAGCGCGTTGCACGCACTGCTGCTTGCGAAGTTACGCGAAGCCGGCGAACTCGATTTCTCACGGGCAGCGGTCGATTCATCCTCGGTGATCGAACACGTGATCGCCCGGCGCCGTATGGAATGCGGCAGCGGACTAGGCAAGCTCCGCTGGGTGGTCGAGCGTACTCCGCATGGCTGCACAATTTTCGTCGTCCTCGCATTCGCTTTGAGCGTCGAGCCGCGTCTGTACCGGTCAATCGACGCTTGCAGAAAAAGCAGCACTGCGCGGCGTCATCCTTGTAGAGTAAATGAAAAAAACCGGACCTAATGAAGGTGCCGGGGCTTTTGTTGGTTCTTCGTGGATTTCCGTGGGTGTCCCCAGCCGACCGAAGAGATCTCAGGGGCAGCGTACGGTACACTGTCCTTCTAACGAAAACGAGAAATCATTTAGCTGAAAAATAAATCATTTTTAGGTGGCGGAAACGTAATCTCCGCATCTGAAAATTTTTCAATGTCACGACGAACTATCGCGCCACCCAACTTTTCATCAAAACACCTTCCAAACACCCCAAGAACCTTATAGGTGTATTTCGCATTTTTAATAAATTGGCGAAAATCATCAATCGCAATTTGGCGGATTTTTTCATTTTTATTGCCTATAACGGGATGAATCAAAACTTCAGCCACACACCTTATATCCGACCCTTCGAATACAGGGCAATCATTCCAGCGCACGATTTTATTTCTTTGCTTATTTAGCGAATCAACGATCTTGCGCACCTAATCCCAAAATTTCTTGAATTGATCTCCGCAGGACGCCGCTAGAATGGCGATCACGATTTCAATCCGTGGACTCATTGAAATATTTTAGTAAAAAATGGCAAATGCAATCTGATGGTCAATTTTTTCCGCGTCAGCCATAACCCAGCAAAGCTGGCTCTCAATGTTCGAAAATGCGTCGATCGCCCTAGCTCTCTCAAGATCGAAAGTGTCCTTTATATGATCTTTGTTATCCATCGATATTTTCAAAAAAAAATCGCCGCACATACGACAACAAGCACGCTCAGTTGGATAGTACGTCGCTTGACTGAACAACCCTCCAATGCAATGCCATGTACTTCTCAGTGGTGCGTTGATCCGCTCTATCGGTATTCATCGATTTCGACTTCGCCTCCGAGCGATTCGACAAGAGCCCGGATATCGTCCGGCACGTCCGGCACGCGCTTACCGCTCTCGTTGTCCCAATAGCAGCGGAGACGGACCCGAGCGCCCGCGCCGTCGATAAGCCCGCGCAGGTCCGGGCGCGGCAACGACAGATGCTTGATGAGATAGCGAAGATGGGGTTCCAGTTGATCACTGTGGACAGCCCCGTCACTGCGAACCGCCCAAACACTCGTGCGACGCGTTATGACGCGCCCCTGTCCTGTCGGATCGTTTACCCGCTCCCCTTTCGTTACCTCCGTATCGGGTACGACGCGGAAATAGTCTGTCCAAAATTTGGGGACGACGCGATCGCCTGAAATAGAGAATGATGCATGTGCAAGTTGCTGTTTTTTCATGATCCGCTCAGTCCCCGTAGTTGTGCATGTTGTCGATCACGACACCTTTGAATTCAACGTCTCCGTTGTCGTGCCAGAGAACGTTATCGGCCCCTCCCAAATCATTCGCGTCTTTCATTTGGTGGATCATGTTGCCGAAGATTTTGCGCTGGTAACCAAGCATTTTCGCCGCAAAGTTCGGGTTAGTCGTGCTTGCCGCTAGCTCTTGAATGTCACCGCTCACAGGGCTATCAGCGTAGTCAAACACGTTCGCATCACCTAGCGGTGCCCCCATCCAAACGAGTTCGCAAGTTGAGGCGTACCGCCTGCTAGTGCGCCGCCAGTACCGGCAGCGACACTTTGAAGGTAACTCATGAGTTCACCGGCTGACACATCGCTTGGTACGGCCCAAGACGGTATCGGCTTGTCCACTGGAAGCGCAGCCATCCCCGGCACACTGGGAAACCTCCTGCCCTTTGGGAAAGGCGGTGTTGATGGTCTGCCACCGCCCCCAGCACCCCCACTTGCCACGGGCCTATCGATCGACACGGTAACCCGGCCGTCCTCTATCGCTGACCTAAGCGCGGCGACGGGATCGCCGGACAACGACCCGGCAAGCCCCAGTTCCCGAAGGTAGCTGGCAGCCTCCGCCATCAATGCGGAATACTTCGGCCAATGGAGCATTAATTCTGAGACAGCCGCGCGCTGTTCCGCAGACCGAATTGCCCCGCTGTCACTGGACAGCGTAGCGCGCTTTCCTGAGCCAATGTCGATAGTTACGGCCACAACTCGAATTCTCCATATGAATCCCGGTCACTGTATCGCACCCACCCGCGGCCTGTGAAGGCGCGGAGGGGTTCGTTTTCCGATCCGGCGCGACGCCTTATAACGCGTCGCATAGAAGCTGTTGCGAAATCACGGCTTAGGTTTGTTAACTTTTTCGCAGCCGCCTCAAGATTCGCTACGAACGGTGCGCACACGTGCACGAGGCATTCCTCTCGGTCGCGTGCTGCTTGATTTGCTGGAACAAACGCAAGACAGCGTCCGATTAATTTCGCAGCATCTTCTAAGGGATTTCCCGTCTACGGCGACGCGCATGGCGCGCCGTCAAGACATGTATCCCGTCACGCCGCCCCGGCGAGCTTCCACGACTGACCGACCTCATACCATGCGCAATCTCTCCCTGAATCAGAAACTCGCCTCGATGATCGTCATCCTGTGGCTCGGCCTGCTCGTGATCGCCGGGCTCGGCGCATGGCAGACCCGCGCGTCGATGATCGCGGACCGCCGCGATCAGCTTGCGTCGCTGGTTGCGCAGGCCGCGAGTGTGACCGACCACTACTACAAGCTGTCGCAGCAGAACGCGCTGCCGGAAGCCGATGCGAAGCAGAAGGCGCTCGAGGCGATCGCCGCAATGCGCCATGGCGCCGACGGCTACGTGTCGGTCAACGATTCGAAGCCGGTGATCGTGATGCATCCGATCAAGGCCGAGCTCAACGGCAAGGACGTGTCGAATTTCACCGATCCGAACGGCCAGCACCTGTTCGTCGAGATCGTGAAGGCCGGCAACGCGGCAGGCGGCAAGGGCTTCGTCGAATATCTGTGGCCCAAGCCGGGCGCGGACAAGCCGCAGGACAAAACCAGCGCCGTGCAGCGTTTCGCGCCGTGGGACTGGTATCTGGTGACCGGCATGTACATGGACGACGTGCGCTCGGCGGTGCTCGCGAGCGTCGGCCGCTGGCTCGCGATGACGGCCGTGCTCGGCGCGATCGCGACAGCCGTGATGGTGCTGGTGCTGAAAAGCGTGCGCGCAAGCCTCGGCGGCGAGCTCGAAGCGGCGCTCGACGCCGCGCAGCGCATCGCGCAGGGCGACCTGACCGCGCGCGTGACCGTGAAGCACGACGATCGCGGCAGCCTGCTGCATGCGCTGCACACGATGCAGGGCGGGCTGATCGACATGGTGTCGCGCGTCCGGATGGGCACCGAGAACATCAACGTCGGCGCGAGCGAGATCGCGTCCGGCAACACCGACCTGTCGCAGCGCACCGAGGAACAGGCGGCCGCGCTCGTGCAGACCGCGTCGAGCATGGACGAGATGACCGCGAACGTGAAACAGAACGCGGACAGCGCCGCGCAGGCCGCGTCGCTCGCCGGCCAGGCCGCGCAGGTCGCGACGCGCGGCAGCGCAGTGGTCGACGACGTCGTGCGCACGATGAACGAGATCACCGACCGCTCGCACAAGATCGGCGACATCATCGGCGTGATCGACGGGATCGCGTTCCAGACCAACATCCTCGCGCTGAACGCGGCCGTCGAAGCGGCGCGGGCAGGCGAACAGGGCCGCGGCTTCGCGGTCGTCGCGGCCGAAGTGCGCTCGCTCGCGCAACGCTCGGCGACGGCGGCCAAGGAGATCAAGTCGCTGATCGTGTCGTCGAACGAGACGGTCCAGCACGGCGCGACGCTCGTCACGCACGCGGGCGAGACGATGGCCGAGATCGTGCAGTCGGTGCGGCGCGTGAACGAGATCCTCGACGAAATCAGCCACGCCTCGCGCGAGCAGAGCGCCGGGATCGAGCAGGTCAACCGCGCGGTCGGCGAGATGGATCAGGTCACGCAGCAGAACGCGGCCCTCGTCGAACAGGCCGCGGCCGCCGCGCATTCGCTGCGCGATCAGGCCGAGGCGCTGCGCGACGCGGTGACGCGGTTCGCGCTGCCGGCCTGACGGCAGGCCCGCCCCGCACTCACGCCGCGCTGCCCGCCCGCAGCGCGGCCTCTCCGCTCCCGAGCCCCAGCCCCGCCGCGCGCTGGATCAGCTCGACGTCGTTGCTCGCGCCGAGCTTCTTCATCGCGCTGATCTTCTGCGCGCTGACCGTCTGCTTGCCCTTGCTCAGGCGCTGCGCGATCGTCTTGATCGGCACGCCCGACAGATACAGGCGAATCACCTCGATCTCGCGCGCCGACAGCTTCACGGGCGCATCGCCGCGCGTGCCGAGCGCATCGACCGCGCGGCGCACGGACGGCGACAGGTAGGTCGCGCCGCTGTAGCTCGAATGGATCGCCGTGACGATATGGCCGACCTCGTCGAGCTTGCTGACGACGCTCACGCCGCCGACCGCGAGGATCGACCGGAAGATCAGCGGATTCTCGTTCGCGACCAGCGCGACGATCCCGACGTTCGGCCGCGTGCGGCGCAGCCAGTCGAACAGCGCGAGGCCGTCCATCTGTTCGTCGCCGCGAATCGTATAGTCGACCAGCACGACGTCACAATCGACGCCGCCGAGCGACGCGACCAGTTCGGCCGCGCTCCGGTAGACCGCCGCGAGCTCGATCGCGCAGGCGCCGCCTGCGATCTGTTCGATACCGGCCAGCGTCAACGGCCAGTCGTACGCGACGACGATGCGAACATTGAATTTCCTCATGCGCAATTCCTGGTGGTTCACCGGCCGCGCCACGCGAAACGCACACGACCGGTTGGGCGTTGAAAGGACATTCAGGCTATTTTTAGCCTGAATGTCGATTCTATGAATGTCTGCCCGCGCGCGATATCGGACGGCGTACGAATTGGCCGCCGAAGACGTAATACGCGTTTGATATTTGTACCGGCTCGACGCCCCGGCGGCCGCCGATCGACCGTCGCGACATTGGCCCAATGGCCGGTATTGCGCGCCGCACGGCCGGCCAGCAGGTAAAATCCGGCGTTTGCATGCCACCCCGGGCCGCCGGCGGCGAGCGACGCGCCGATGCCGGCCGCGCGCCACGGCCCCTTCGCCGGCTTGCCCGTACTCCCGCTTTCCTCATGACCGATTCCGACCTGCAATCCGACGACACCTCCATCCACGAAGACGGCCTCTGGCGCGACAACGGCTGGACCGCCCGCATCATCAAGAACGAAGACGACGACGGCTGGGCCGTCGAGATGGTCAAGGACGGCGAGTCCGAGCCCGCGCTCGTCGGGCCGTGGACCATGGGTCGCGACAAGAAGAACCCGAAGCCGATGGACGCGAACGCGTTCCGCACGCTCGTGAAAACCGCGACCGAAGTGCTGATGCGGCATGAGCAGCAGCGGCGCGCGCTGCTGCACAAGGAAGTGACGGTGCAGGACGAAGCCGGGCAGGATGTGTCGGTGACGCTCGACATCGTGCCGGACGAGTTCGAGCCGTATGCGCAGCTCAAGGCGTTCGATCCGTATGGCGAGCTGCTGGCCGAAGCGAAGGTGTCGGCCGGGTTCAAGCTCAACAAGGCCAGTGCCGAACGCTGGGTCGCATCGGGCTTCGACCGGCCGGCATAGGGCCTGTTCACGCTAGTAACGGGGCCCTGAGCGAACGGGCCCCAGGCAAGCACGCACGGCGCGCCGAAGCGCGCGATCAGGCGCCGGCGCCCCGCTCCGCGCGGGCGAGCCGGCGGGCGGCCAGCTTGCGCCGCACGAGCGCCTCGAACTGCGGCGTCGCGGCCTCGGGATCGCGTGCGGCCAGGCCCAGCAGGTTGCGCGCGAGCTGAATCGGCGTCAGCACGATGCCCCACGGCAGCCCCCACCAGCCGGGCGTGGCCGACGCGAGCAGCGCGACCGCCTGCTTTCTGCGGCCGCAACGGCGGCAGCACACGTGGCGCCGCGTCGCCCAGCGCGTGACGAACACGAGCGACACGACGCGATGCGACGCGTGGACGTCGACCGGCTGCCCTTCGCGCAGGCAGATCGGACAGGGCCCGTAGCGCCAGTCGTCGACGTACTGCCGCACCTTCGCGTCGGGCACCCGTTCGGCCTCGACGACGACCGGATGCGCCCGTGCGCATGCCGGGCTGCAATAGCGGCGGCCGTCGATCGACTGCCCGCCGACCAGGAACGTCCTGCCGCACTGACTGCACTCTGCCACGATGACCTCGGATGAACGTGATGCGCCGCGTGCCGGTTGCGCGCCCATCGATGCGCGCGCCGGCCGGGGCCATTTGATGTTTTAACGGCTGCCGCCGCGAGGTCTTGAGCGCTCGCGCGCCGCGGCGTGTCAGCCATGCAGCCCGTGCGTGTTCATCAGACGGTACAGCGTCGCGCGCGAGACGCCGAGCTCCGCCGCGGCGTCCGCATGCTGGTGGCGGTGACGCAGCAGCGTTTCCTCGATCGCGTTCCGCTCGGCCTGCCGGCGCGCCTGCGCGAGCGACGGCGGCTGCAACGACGTGTACGGGCGCAGCTCGAGATCGGCGGCCGAGATCAGCGGGCCGTTCGTCATCACGACCGCGAAGCGGATCCGGTTGATCAGCTCGCGCACGTTGCCGGGCCACGAATAGTTGTGGATCGCCGCGATCGCGCACGGCGTGAAGCCGCGAATCCGGTACGAGCCGTCGCCGCGATAGCGCCGCAGCACGTCATCGGCGAGCAGCATGATGTCGCGGCCGCGCATGCGCAGCGGCGGCTCGTCGATACGCAGCACGCACAGGCGGTAGTACAGGTCGGCGCGGAATCGCCCGGCCTGCATCGCGGCCTCGAGATCGACGTGGGTCGCCGACACGATCCGCACGTCCACCGGAATCGACGCGTACCCGCCGAGCCGCTCGATCTTGCCCTCCTGCAGGAACCGCAGCAGGCTCGCCTGGCTCTCGAACGGCATGTCGCCGATTTCGTCGAGAAACAGCGTGCCGCCGTGCGCGGCCTCGATGCGGCCGATCGTGCGCTGGTGCGCGCCGGTAAACGCGCCGCGCTCGTGCCCGAACAATTCGGATTGCAGCAGCGTCGTCGGGATGGCCGCGCAGTTCACGGCGACGAACGGAGCGTCGGCACGCTGCGACTGCCGGTGGATCGCCGCCGCCGTCAGCTCCTTGCCGGTGCCGGATTCGCCGGCGATGAACACGCTCGCCTCGGTGTTCGCGACCTTGCGGATCGTCGCGAACAGCCGGCGCATCGCGTCGCACGCGCCGATCATCGCGCCGCCCGGCGGCGGTGCTTCCGCGGCCGGATCGCCGTCCGCGAGCGTCAGCATCCCGTATGCATGGCCGACGAGATAGCCGATCGTCGTATAGGCCGCCGCATTGCGCACATAGTCGAAGCAGCAGCGGCGGATCAGGCGCGCGATCGTGATGTCGCGCAGCCGCTCGCCGTCGGCGAGCGCGACCCAGCCGACGCGCGGGTCGCGCAGCAGCGCCTCGAACGACGCGACGTCCGGCGCCACGAAACCGGCGAAATCGACGATGCCCGCGTGCGGACGGTTCGCCTTGACGAGATTCAACGCGTCCGCCACGGTTCTGGCGCGCCTCACGTCCCAGCCGCGCGACGCGAGCACATCGACGAGCGCGGCATCGTGTTGCCGCGACAGGTAGACGAGCGGCCGCGACGGCCCGACGAGGGGGTGCCGGACCGCGACGAACGGCAGCGCGCTCACCCGCCGTTCGACATCCTGCGGGCCTGACATGCCGAGCTGACAGCACTGGTTCACGATCGCCTCGCCGCATAAGGTTGTGTATCGGAGCAGCCGTTTCCCGATCGCGCGTCGCGGGCTCGCAGTCCCGCGGCGCGACGCCGCTCCGTCCTCGAATCGATGCGTCATCGGCAGAACACGACGCGCTGCGTGTAGATCTGCGGCTCGACGACGGGTTGCGCCTGGCCGTTGAGATCGTCGCGGTAGGCGCGGTAGGTCTTGCCGTTCACCGTCACGTCCGACGCGCGGGCCGTCTCGATCCTGTCGAGCCCGGTGTGCCGCCATTCGTTCACCCGGTCCGCCGCCGTGACGCTCGACTCGCCCGCGATCTTCTGCGTGATCGCGCTGCCGTCGCTCCACGGTTGCGTCTGCATGTCCCCGGTGTGCTGCATCGCGCCGACCGTCCTGCCGATCGGCTTCGGCCCGCTCTGCGCGTCGAACGGCGCACCGCGGCCGTACACCGGCGATTGCCACGACGGCGCGTGGCCCGCCTCCGGCATCATGTAGACCATCTGCGGGTCGCCGATCATCATCATCGGCGCGCATGCCGTGTTGTCGGGACGGCCGAGCGTCGATAGCGCCTGCTGGACGCTCGCGGCGTTCGCGAGGGTCTGCTCGTTCAGGATGACGAAGACCGCGGGATTCTGGAAAACCGACTGCGCAGCGGCTTGCACGCTGGCCAGCAGCAAAGCGACCCAAAAGATCCTCATGATTGAGGCCCTCCCTGCATCCTCGTCACGCAAAAAGAGGTGTTGACCTCGGGGATCGGAACAACACCCGTCAAACCGGAAAGACGGTCGGGCATCGGGCCGAACGCCTGCCGCGCGACCGGCGCGCCGGTCGTACGGCAGACCGGCCCGCACGCTCACGACGAGGTACTCGTCGAGATGACGGTCGGCGCCGGCGCGACCGGTGCAGCCGGTGCGGCCTGCCGGTCGACCGTGGTCGGCGGCAATGCTTGCAGCGGATCGGTCAATGCACGCATGCCGGCCGCATGTGCAGCCGCTGTGCCAGCCGCTTCGACCGCGTCCGGCACGGTCGCGTCGGCTGCCTGCATGTCGGCGGACGCCGCGGCGATCGCAGGCCGCGCGGCCTCCGGTGCACGCGCTTCGGTGATTGCCTGCGGCGCGGGCGCTGCAGCCTTCGTGTCGGCTGCCGGCGCCGCGGCGACGGCTGCCGCCGGCATCGGTTCGGCCACCGGCTCGCCTGCGGCCCGCGCAGCGTCGGTCGCGGCAGGCATCGGCTTCGATGCGTTGCCGGCGACGGTCGGGGCAGGCTCGGGCGCTTTGTCGGCAACGGCCGGCGCAGGTTCGGCGGCCTGGTCAGCAACGATCGGCGCAGGCTCCGGGGCTCTGTCGGCAGCGGCAGGCACAGGCTCGGGCACGTTGTCGGCGATCGGCTGCGCGGGCTCCGGCGCCTTCGTATCGACCACCGGTGCGGCAGGTGCTGGCGATGCGTTGTCGGCCACAGCCGGCGCGGCGATGACGGCCGCCGCCGGCACGGCTGCCATCGCGGCCGCCGGAACGACCGACGCCGCGGGCGCGGCGGCGGCCGCAACAGGCGCGACGGGTGCGGCGGCCGCAGGGACTGCAGCGGCAGCCGTCGGCGCTGCGACAGTCGGCGCGACTGCAGCCACGGCCGGCGCCGCGACGCCCGGAGCGGCGGCGACAGGCGCCATCGCCGGAACCGGCACGGGCACGGGCACGGAAACCGGCGCAGCGCGCATCGAAGCCGTCTCGATCGGACGCGTCGGTGCGGGCGCCGGCGCGGCCGAGCCAAGCGGCGGCAGGCCCATCCGGTTGCGCACGATCGGATCGCGATACTTGATGTCGTCCGCGACGGTCGCTTCGACGCTGGGCGCCACGTTCGAACGCGCGAGCGGCGCGCTCGTGCCCGGGCACAGGTGTCCGGTCGCTTCCACCGCGCGCCGGTTCGCGTCGCTCTGGCACAGCAGCGCGAGCGCCACGTCGGTCAGGCCCATCGCACGGAATTCACGCGCATCGAGACGCCGCACGCAGGCCTGGTCGACCAGCGTCGTACCGCCCGTCGCGCCGAACCCCGGAAACGACACGCCGACGCTCACCGAGCCCATGCAGGTATCGGACAACGTGGTCGTGAGGCCGGGCGCCTGGATCGACGGGTTCGTCTTGATCGTCTGCGTGCCCGAGTAATTGACGTTTTCCGAGATCTGGGTGTTGTAAGGGTTGGTGCCGGGCGCCCCGGACGACTGGAGCGAGTTCACGCTCTGCGGCGTCACGTTGCCGCCGGCCGTGCCGGACGGCATCGTCACGTTGACGTTCACGCTCGAATTGCCGCTGCCGCGCACGCCGCTGGAACTGGTGGCATTGCCGCCGCGCGAACTCGTGGTGTTCGTATTCATGCTCGACCCACCGCCCTGGCTGATCGCGGTCGACGACGTCGACGATTGCGCGCTCGACGTCGAATCGGCGGTTTGCGCATGGGCACCGATCGTGGTCATCGCGAACATCGCCGCACATGCCACCTTGATCCTGTTGCTGTTCATTTCACTCTCCGGACGAGGTTTGACCTCCCACCCAGGCAACCGTACTAATTCCCCTGAATGCCTTCAGTTTTCGCTGCTTCCCCGAACTGCTTCCAGCCGCTGCCCAGCTGGGACCACGAGCCGGCCGACATGCCCTGCCATTGCTGGGTGTCCGGTCCGCCGATGGCACTGCCCGACGAAAGCGTGTGTTGCTCTGACGGTTTGGTTGTCTGGTCGGGGTTGTTTGACGTCTGCATAGTCGATTGCACACCATCGGGAGCACGGTCGGCGCCATACGCCGTCAGAGACGCGAGCATCAGAGCGGCGGCAATCAGGTTCTGCTTCATGCCAACTCCTTACGTGACAACAATGCGGAAAAGAGACCAGCGTCGCTGCGAAACTGGTCCCCCCACCCCTGACTAACGACTGCTCCCGGTCGCGCTCGAGTCGCCCTGGCTTCCGCCCGATGCGGACGGCGAACCGGCCGGACCGGTACTCCACACGGTCGATGTGTTGTAGTGATTCGAGCCCGCGATCGCGCCCGACCCGCCGCCGCCCGTCCACCCCACGGCCCCCGCGTTGGCCATCCCGTGGTCGTTCGCGCCCGTGGCCGTGTAGTGGTTCGCGCCGAGTACGATCGTGGCGGTCACCCCTCCCGAAAGCGCATTCGCGTTCTCGTTCGTGCTGCCGTTTCCGGCGAACGAACCCGCGGCGCCGATCCCGCCGCCTGCCGCGAACGCGCCCCCGTTCGTGCCCGAACCGCTGGCCGTCGAAGTCGAGTTGTGATACGCGGACGCCGTGCCGGCAGAGCCGGCGGGTGTCACGGTACTGCCTGCATTCGCGCCGGCCGTCGAAGTCGAATTGCTGGTATAGCTGCCGGAGCCGACCAGCACCGAACCGGAAACACCCGCCGCAACGGATTGCGTCTGGTTGGTCGTGGACGATCCGGCCGCCAACGCAGCGGACGAAATGACGGCGAGCGCTGTCGCTAAAATGACTTTGGCTTTCATAGCAATTCCTTGCCGTGAGGAAGTTCGAACGGTGGCGGAGCCGGGCCTGCCCGCACGGGGCAAGGCCCGGCATCCGACCCGCCAGCCAATGACGAACGCTACGCGTCGCGGCTTAGTGGTGATACGTCCAGCCGGTCGATCCCGCGTTCGCGCCGCTGCTGCCGCCCGCTTGTGAGCCGCCGAAGCCGAAGCCGCCGACCGTCGACGTTTGCGTGTGGCTCGTATACGAGATCGAGCCGCTGCCGGGGCCGCCGGCCAATGCGCCGGCTGCGCCAAGCGCCGAGCCGGAATCGGTCGCGGAGAAATGACCGAACCCGGTGACCCCGGCCATCGTCTGGCCGCCGCTCGACGAGTTGCTGCTCGACACCGTGCCGCTGCCGGCAAACGCTGCACCCGAAACCGCCAGAACTGCTGCTGCAATCAGAAGCTTCTTCATGGTGGACTCCTAACGGCGTGGAGAGAATGAGCACGGAAGATCGCACGCCATCGACCTTCCAGCCGCGAGCAATCCTCAAAAATAAGGATTACTATTAAATTCACAAATCATTGCCCTATCGCGAATCGGCTTTTTATTTTTTTGCCAGCCGAAGTCTAGTTTTATGTTTTTAAATTTTCCAAAATTTAAGCGTAGGTGTTTTCTATTATTTTTACGACCATTGCTGACGGTCTAAAAAACACCCTCGATTCCATTAACCGAAATGACGCGCACATCTTTCCGGCTCGCGATTTTCAATACCCCGTAGAAAACGAATGCCGGCACTGGCGCCCGTTTCCGGAATTGAAAATTGGCGAATGTATTGACTACCGCAAAATGCAGCGCCCGCTCGACACGTGCCCTTCATTCGGGCGATAACGGGCCGGCATTGCAGCCAGACGACATGTCTGCTCCCTGAGCTGACGAAGCAAGGCCTTCCGGATAACCCGGGCGACGCGCGTTCGATCTAGTCCGGCCGGCGCAGGGACCGGCCCGGCGCGATCGAAACGGCGCTGCACGGTTGAAGAGGAATCGGCGCCACGCTGTCCGGCACGAACAGCAGGCCCCATCCGGGAATGCCGAATGAAGTGGAGCACCGCTGTCGGCCGGTTGCCGCGCGAAGCGACGACCGCGCCCGCATGCGGCGCGCGCGGAGGACGGGAAATCGGCAAGGCGCTACCGACGACGCTGGCACTGCGCCGCAAGCGCTACCCCGATCGTTCCGACTACCCCTTTGGTGCGCAACCCACGCGCAGGTCATGCCACTGCTTATAGTGTTCATCGCCATTTCCCCGACAGGCTCGTGACGAACGGGTCGCCCCCACATCGTTGTTGCATCGTGTCGACCGCTCGCCGGTACGTCCCATATCGCAAACCCCATGCCATGCGATATTCCACCGAGCATTGCATCCGGCGTGCGGCCGTCAGGCCTGATCATTTCTCCAGAAACAGCGTTTTTTTGTTTCATGAATGTATCGCGATAACGGGGCGCGCCCTAAAGCGATCATTGAAGATCGTGACGCAATACCGCGATTTGATGGAAGAATCCGGCTTGCCGGGCGTTGACGGACACCCGTGCGAACGGGTGTTTCAATCTTGAGAGGCGAATCTCGACTCACCGCTCGGGGTTCGCGCGTTTCCGCTGACAAACCGCGTGTCGCGGCATGCCAGCAGCCGTCCATTACCCCGACGAACGAGGGCCGGTCGCTCGATGCGCCCCACCGAACGGCCGCCGATACGGCCGAAACACGGGTTCACCCTGAAATGCAAAAGGAATTTGATTCATCCGTGAAAATACCCGCACGATCACGCGGCGAAAAATCGTGCCATCCGGTATGTTTCGGGCGCAATAACCGAACAAATGAAAACGTCCGATTCCGACACAGACGGGCACCTTCATTTTTTTCATTCCCATTCGATTCACCTTTCGCGCACGAAGCGACGACGGTCGATTCATCGAATAGACACCCTCAGTCAGTTACCCGCTTGATTCTCATCACTGAAACATTTCGATTCAAAACAGCTTTCACGTCTTCAATCTCGTGAAAGCTTGACTCATCGCGCGTTTCGTCGCATCGAACCGTATCGATCCAGCCATCTCCGTGGGTACTTCCCTGCCCCCCGAGACTCACGCGTGAGACACAAACGTTCGATATCGATGAAGGCATGCGTCGGATGAGCGGCGATTTCAGTCGCGAACCGTGGCGCGACCCGGCACTGCGCAAGACCGGAGCCCGCCACGCGTCGCGGCCGACATCCTCGAGCGCAACGCGCCGCCGTCGCGAAATGACGATCGATGGCCGGCCGCCCGTCAGCCGAGCAGCTCCTTCTTCCGCAGATGCACGACGTCGCGCATCGGCGGCGCGCCGAACAGCCGGCTGTATTCGCGGCTGAACTGCGACGCGCTTTCGTAGCCGACGACGGCCGCCACCGACCCGACGTCGCCGCCCTGTCGCAGCAACAACCGCCGCGCCTCGTGCAGCCGCAGTTGCTTCTGGTACTGCAGCGGGCTCAGCGTCGTCACGTGCTTGAAATGATGGTGCAGCGACGACACGCTCATGTTGACCGCCTGCGCGAGCGATTCGACGCGCATCGGCTCCGCGAAATGATCGCGGATCCATTCGATCGCGCGCGCGATCCGGTGCGTCTGGCTGCCCGCGATCGCCATGTGCCGCAGCCGCGTGCCCTGCCCGCTCGTCATCAGCCGATACAGCACCTCCTTTTCGATCAGCGGCGCGACGACCGCGATGTCGGCCGGCGTATCGAGCAGCCGCAGCAGCCGCAGCGCCGCGTCGAGCAGCGGCGGCGTCAGTTCCGCGAGCGCGATCCCCTCGCCTTCCGGGCCCGCGTCGGGCTCGGGCAGCCGCATCTCGGCCGCCAGCTCGACGATGCGCTGCGGATCGAGCGTCAGCGACAGGCACAGGTACGGCTCGTCCGCCGACGCACGCGTCACGCGCGAGAGGATCGGCAAGTCGATCGACGTAATCAGGCAATTGTGGGTGTCGTATTCGTAAGCCTGGCCGGCCACGATCACGCGCTTCGCGCCCTGCGCGGCGATGACCAGCGCGGCGCGCGATACGCCGCAGCCGAGATCGACCGGCCGCGTGTGCCGATGCAGCATCAGGCCCGGCACGGCCGTCGAATGCGAGCCGTCCGCCGGCGCGAAACGGCCGATCAGCGACGCCAGTTCGCGTCGCCCGGATTCGCGCGACGCCACGATATCGGTCATGTCCATGACGCATCCTCGAATAATTTCCCGTGTCGCGCGAGCATAGCGAAACGGCCTGCGGCGTGCCGGGGATTTGCAGGATTGTTCAATAAATTTGCAGGATTGGGTAGACGCAAAAACCGGCTGCTCGCGCACACTCCCGGCTAACCTGTCCGTAAGGCGGGTTTTCCCCACGGAGACACACAACATGCCTACCTCGTTTGTCCTGAACGGCAAGAACGTCACGCTCGACGCCGATCCGTCGATGCCCGTCCTCTGGGCGATTCGCGAACACGCGGGACTGACCGGCACGAAGTTCGGCTGCGGCATGGCGCAGTGCGGCGCGTGCACGATCCATCTCGAAGGCCAGGCCGTGCGCTCGTGCGTGCTGCCGCTCGCCGCCATCGCGGGCAAGCACGTCACGACGATCGAAGGCGTGCAAAGCAAGCCCGCGAAGGCCGTGCAGGCCGCATGGGTCAAGCTGCAGGTGCCGCAATGCGGCTACTGCCAGTCCGGCCAGATCATGTCGGCCACCGCGTTGCTCGAACAGAACCCGAAGCCGACCGACGCGGACATCGACGCCGCGATGAACGGCAACCTCTGCCGCTGTGCGACCTACGCCCGCATCCGGGCCGCGATCCACGATGCGGCCGCGACGCTGGGAGCCTGACCATGACGATCGAACTCGACCACACCGATGCGGTGCGCCCGTCGCGCCGCACGTTCCTGAAAGCCGCGGGCGCCGCTGCCGCCGTCAGCCTGACCATCGGCTTCGACTGGGCCGGCCTCGGCCGCCGCGCGCTCGCCGCGACCGCACCGGCCGGCGATTTCGCGCCGAACGCATTCCTGCGCATCACGCCCGACGGCGCCGTCACGGTGATCGCGAAGCACGTCGAAATGGGCCAGGGCGCATATACGGGCATCGCGACGATCGTCGCCGAGGAGCTCGATGCCGACTGGTCGAGCGTGCGCGTCGAAAGCGCGCCGGCCGATGCGAAGCGCTACGCGAACCTCGCGTTCGGCACGATGCAGGGCACGGGCGGCAGCTCGGCCATGGCGAACTCGTGGCAGCAACTGCGCGAAGCGGGCGGCAAGGCGCGCGCGATGCTCGTGTCGGCCGCGGCGGCCCGCTGGAAGGTGCCGGCCGCCGAGTTGACCACCGCCAACGGCGTCGTCACGCACGCGAAGAGCGGCAAGACGGCCGCGTATGGCACGCTCGTCGCCGATGCGTCGAAGCTGCCGGTGCCGGACAAGGTCACGCTGAAGCAGCCGGCCGATTTCAAGCTGATCGGGCACAGGATTCCGCGCGTCGACGCATCGTCGAAATCGAACGGCACCGCGCATTTCACGCTCGACACGACGTTCCCCGGCATGCGCGTCGCGCTGCTGCAGCGGCCGCCGCGCTTCGGCGCGACGGTGAAGTCGTTCGACGCGACGGCCGCGAAGGCCGTGCCGGGCGTCGTCTCGGTCGTGCAGGTGCCGGGCGGCGTCGCGGTCGTCGCGACGGGCTTCTGGGCCGCGAAACAGGGCCGCGACGCGCTGAAGATCGACTGGGACGAAACGAAGGCGGAGAAACGCAGCTCGGACGCGCTGATGCGCGAATACCGGCAACTCGCCGAGAAGCCGGGCGCGTCCGCGCGCAAGGACGGCGATGCCGATGCGGCGATCGCCGGCGCGGCGCGCAAGATCAGCGCGACGTACGAATTCCCGTATCTCGCGCATGCGCCGATGGAGCCGCTCGACGCGGTCGTCAAGCTGACGCCGAACAGCTGCGAGATCTGGGCCGGCGACCAGTTCCAGACCGTCGACCAAGGCAACGCGGCCAGGACGGCCGGACTGAAGCCGGAGCAGGTGCGGATCCATACGCTGTATGCGGGCGGCAGCTTCGGCCGGCGCGCGAACGCATGGTCGGATTACGTGGTCGAGGCCGTGTCGATCGCGAAGGCGCTCGGCGCGGACGGCAAGCCGGTCAAGCTGCAGTGGACCCGCGAGGACGACATCCAGGGCGGCTTCTACCGGCCGATGTACTTCCACAAGCTCGACGCGGGCCTGACCGCGGACGGCCGGCTGGTGGGCTGGCGTCATCGGATCGTCGGCCAGTCGATCCTCGCCGGCACGCCGTTCGAGGCATTCATGGTCAAGAACGGAATCGACGCGACGTCGGTCGAGGGCGCGGCGAACCTGCCGTACGCGGTGCCGAACGTGTCGGTCGAACTCACCACCACCCAGGTCGGCCTGCCGGTGCTGTGGTGGCGCGTGGTCGGCAGCTCGCACACGGCCTATGCGGTCGAGGCGTTCATCGACGAAGCCGCGCATGCGGCCGGCAAGGACCCGTACGCGTTCCGCCGCGACCTGCTCGCGAAGGAGCCGCGCATGCGCGCGGTGCTGGAGCTGGCCGCGCAAAAGGCCGGCTGGGATCCGGCCAAGCCGCTGCCGAAGGGCCGCGGGCGCGGGATCGCGGTGGCCGAGGCGTTCAAGAGCTATGTCGCGCAGGTGGCCGAGGTGTCGGTCGATGCGGACGGCAAGGTGAAGGTCGAGCGCGTGGTGTGCGCGGTCGACTGCGGGATCGCGATCAATCCCGACATCGTCGCCGCGCAGATGGAGGGCGGCATCGGTTTCGGGCTCGGCGCGGCGATGCACAGCGCGATCACGCTGAAGGACGGCCAGGTCGAGCAACGCAACTTCGACGGCTATCACGTGCTGCGGATGGCCGAGATGCCGAAGGTCGAGGTGCATATCGTGCCGTCGGCCGAGGCGCCGACCGGGGTCGGCGAGCCGGGCGTCGCGCCGATCGGGCCGGCCGTGGCGAACGCGATCTTCGCGGCGACGGGCAAGCGGCATTACGTGCTGCCGTTCGATTCGGCGGAGAGCGCGAAGGCGTGATGTGTCGGGACGCCGGCTGCGGCGCGAGGTATGCGCCGTGGCCGGTGTTTTTCGGCCGCCGATGCAGGGTTCGACGTAGGGTTCGTTATCCACCCTCAATCTCATCCGGTCTCCCCCCAAGGCCGGACCTCCTCCCACGTTACGTCAGACGTAACGCCCGTAACGTCGCCACCCGATGCTACGTAACAATCCTTCACTATTGCCGTGCCCGTTTCATCGGCCGCCCGGTGTTCCCCGTTAAAAATTCTTTTAAATTCAACGCTTCCCCGCCGTCCGCGCCATTGCCGCCTGCCCGCACCGCCTCACAGCCCTCCCCCTGGCCCGGAAGTTGCAGCACAGCACCCCGCAAACACTCCTTTACGGACATGCGAGGGCCACCATGGATTGCAAATACCTGTACATCGACAACATAAAAATCAACTTCGTCCGCCGCACGATCGAAATCGACAACAAGGTCGTTGACGTGACCCCGCGCGAATTCGACGTCGTCGAATTCCTGCTCGACAACATGAACAAGGTCGTGCCGCGGCAGGCAATCCAGGAAGCCGTGTGGGGCCGCGAGCTCGGCGTGTCGTCGCGCACGCTCGACACCCATATCTCGCGGATCCGTTCGAAGCTGCAGCTCGAACACGACAAGAACCTGCGCATCATCCCGATCTACGCGGTCGGTTATCGCCTCGTGCTGTTCGGTGCGGCGATGACGCACGTCGAGCGCCACGACGCGGCGCCGATCGTGCGCGCGGCGCCGCAGCCGGCGATGGCCGCCGACTACGCGTAACGCTGCACCCGCGCGCCGCCCGTTCGCGGCGCGCCGGCAACGCCTCCCCACCGCGCTGCGCGGATTCGCAGCCCCATCGCGGCCGGTCAGCCGGATGCGGCCTGTCCGCCGTCCGGCCCCGTCAGCCAGTCGCGCCCCGACCGCCGCCTCCGGGCGGCGGTTGCCTTTGACCGCCAGCCGTCGCGCCGCCCGCTTCATCGCACGCCTCCGCACTTCGTCGCGCTTCGTAGCGCCCCGCTCCCGTCGTCTGCGCACGACGGTCGCGACTACGGATTCCGGCGCGGCACGCGGCCATCGCCGTCCCTACAATCGACGCAGCAGCCGCGCGCCCCTCGGCGCCGCCGGCACCAGAACAACCCGTCGAACCGACGCCGAATCCGCCCCGATCCCGCCGTGCCTGCGCTGTTCCTGACGAATGCCGACGCCGGCGACGCCGCGAACCGGGCCATGCCCGCCGCTTCCCCGCCGCCCGCCGCCGCGCCGGCCGCGGTCGCGCTCGACGCGTCGCCCTACCTGCCGCGCCTGTCCGCCGCCGCCGCGCGCGGGCTGTCGCATGCGTACTGCGCGACGGGCGCCGTCCCGGTCACGCTCGGCGAGCACGCGTACGAGGTGCGCTGGCGCGTCGACGCCGAGCCGGCCGCCGACGCGCACGCGTACCGCTTCGTCGTCGGCCCGGCCGCCGGCACGCTGTGGATCGACCCGATCGCGGAAACCGAATGGCTCGGCGATGCGGCCAATCCGGCGGTCCCGGCCGTGATCCGCGCGGCGCTGCTCGCCGATCTCGCCGCGCCGCTCGCGGCCGTGCTGCAGGCGGCGACGCGGCAGCGCGTGGAATTGCTGCCGCCGCCCGACGGCGCGCCGGCCTGGCGCGCCTCGCCGGCCGCGCTGCGGTTCGAGCTGCGGCGCGCCGACGCCGCGTGGCGCTGCCACGGCGCGCTGCTGTTCGACGCGCCGGATGCGCTGGCCGTATTCTTCGCGGCCGCGCCGGCCGCGCTCGCCGACGCGCGCGCGGCCTACGCGAGCCTGCCCGTGCCGCTCGTGTTCGAGATCGGCCGCACCGAGCTGACGACGGCCGAACTGGCCGACGTCGTCGGCGGCGACATCATCGCGATCGAGCGCTGGCAGGCGCACGAGCAGAACCTGCTGTGCGTCGCGCGGCTGCCCGCCGCGCCGGCGTGGGAGATCACCGGACGGCCGTCGGGCAACCGGCTGACCGTCGAACGAATCAGGGAGATGCCTTTGGAACCGACCCGCACCGACTCCGCGCCGCCGACGACGCACGACGCGCCGCCCGCCGACGCCCCGCGCTCGCTCGACGGCCTCGCGGTCGACCTGCGCTTCGAGCTGCCGCCCACGTCGATGCCGCTCGGCGAACTGAGCGCGCTGCAGCCGGGCGCCGTGATCGAGCTGCAGCAGGGCATCAACCAGAGCGTGATCCATCTCGTCGCGAACGGGATGCTGATCGGCACCGGTCATCTGATCGCGGTCGGCCAGAAGCTCGGCGTACGCGTCGTCACGCTGACGCAACCCGCGCCGCGCGAGCGCTGAGATGGGCAACCTGCCGAATCCGGTCGCGCTGATCGCGGTGATCGCCGCGCTCGGCATCGCGCCGTTCGCGGCGCTGATGGTGACGAGCTACACGAAGCTGGTGGTCGTGCTCGGCCTGCTGCGCTCCGCGCTCGGGATCCAGCAGGTACCGCCGAACCTGGTGCTGAACGGCATCGCGCTGATCCTGTCGCTGTTCATCATGGCGCCCGTCGGGATGTCGATCCGCGACGCGTTGCAGGCGCGCCATTTCGATGCATCGGGACAGTTGTCGACCTCGGACATCGGCGCGCTCGCCGATGCCGCGCTGCCGCCGATCAAGGATTTCCTCGTCTCGCATACGCGCCAGCGCGATCGCGAATTCTTCGTGCGCACCGCGACGTCGGTCTGGCCGAAGAACCGCGCGGACGGCATCAAGGACGACGACCTGCTCGTGCTGGTGCCGAGCTTCACGCTCGCCGAGCTGACGAAGGCATTCCAGATCGGCTTCGTGATCTACATCGTGTTCATCGTCGTCGATCTGCTGGTCGCGAACATCCTGCTGGCGCTCGGGATGCAGATGATCTCGCCGACGACGATCTCCGTGCCGTTCAAGCTGCTCCTGTTCGTCGCCCTCGACGGCTGGTCGCTGCTCGTGCACGGGCTCGTGCTGTCGTATCGGGTCGCCGGAGCCGGATGATGCGCGCACGCGCCCTGCGAACCGCCGCCGCGTGCGTGTGCGCGCTGATCGCGCTCGCGTGCGGGCCGCACGGCGTCGCGCAGGCAGCCGGCGCCGCCGCCGGTTTCGCGCAACTCGCACGCGCGTGCGCGCCGAACGTCGACCCCGATACGCTCGCCGCGCTCGTGCGCACCGAGTCGGGCTTCAATCCGTATGCGATCGGCGTGGTCGGCGGGCATCTGGCGCGCCAGCCCGCCTCGCTCGACGAGGCGCGCGCGACCGCGCGCGAACTGTCGTCGCTCGGCTTCAGCTACAGCGTCGGTCTCGCGCAGGTGAACGAACGCAATTTCGCGAAATACGGGCTCGATGAAGCGACGATGTTCGAGCCGTGCCGCAACCTGCGGGCCGGCGGCGCGATCCTGACCGAATGCTTCGCGCGCTCGTCGGGCACCGGCCGCGCGACGCAGGCCGCGTTGCGCGCGGCGCTGTCGTGCTATTACAGCGGCAACTTCACGACCGGCTTCTCGAGCGGCTACGTGAGCCGCGTCGTCGCGAGCGCGCAGCGCAACGCGCACGAAGGCGGCATCGAGCCGATCCCGGTCGTGCGCGACGTGCCGCCGCCGGCGCGGCAGCGACGCATGGACGCGGCCGCGACCACGCCGCCCGATCGCGCGCGCAGGCTGCCGTTGCCGGCCGCCTCCGCCGACGCACCGTCGTGCCATGCGCGCCCGGTCGTGATGATGTGCCGCGGCTTGCCGGCGAGCCAGGCGAAGCGGCTGTGCGTGCGGTGTCTCGATCAGTGATCGCATGATCGCGCGCGGCGCCGGGCGCGCGCGCCCGCGCCGCTTTCAGGGGTCCGAACGACGTCGCGCGGCCTGGCTGCCGCCCGCCGCGCGCATCTCGTAGCCCGCGCGACGCCGGGGCGCCGGCCGCTTCCCGCCGCTACGAAACAGCAGCGTTCCCGTCGCCGGGTGGGTCCGTACACTCGAACGATCACGTCGCGGCGTGCAGGACGCCGCGCGTGCCGCGCATCGCGCGGCTCAACGGAGACGAGCATGCTGTTGATCGACGGACTGGGACTGGGTGTCAACTGGCAGCGCTTCCTGTCGGAAACGCTGAATCCGGTCGTTGCACCGCCGCCCCCGCCGCCGCCGAAGAAGGACGACCCGGCCGCCGGGCCCGCGAACCCGACCGCCGCCCCGCCGATTCCCCTCACCGCGTCGCTGGCCACCGATCCGTCGAAGCCGACCAATGCCGAGATCCAGTCCGCGACGTCGCTGATCCAGAGCATGGCCGCGCAATATACGGCGCCGCCGCCCGAGATCACGGTCGAGAACGACAAGACGCGCGCGGTGCAGAAAGCGATCCAGGACGCGCAGACGAAGTACGACAACGCGTCGCAGACGCTGCAAGGCGCGCAGAACGTGCTGCATCTGGTCAACCGCGATCCCGAGTCGACGGCCGACGACCGCAAGACCGCCCAGGCCGACTACGCGAAGGCGCGCACGACGGCCGACACCGCGCAGCGCGAGCTGAACGTGACGACCGACGCCGGCTACATGATCCTGTACGGCGAACAGGCGAACGCCGACATGCCGGCCGGGATGAAGATCGACGATTCCGGCAAGGTGACCGACCCCGGCGACGCGCAGCACGCGGCCGACCAGCAGTTCAAGGCGCTGCTGGACGCCTTCCCCGATCATGCGAACGATCCGAACTGGGTGCCGCAACCGGGCGACTGCAAGAACCCGCTGCAGATCCGGCTCTACGACAATTGGCAGACCGCGAGCGCGAAGGCGGCCGTCGGTGCGTCGAAATACTTCGCGGACGTCGCGAATTCCAATCTCGCGTATACGCAGTTCCAGTCGTACCTCGCCGATCCGGACTACAAGGCCGCGCTCGATGCGGGCGTCGGGCGGCTGAACGACGCGCTGCAGCCGCTGGAGCTGAAGGTCACGATGCCCGATGCGCCCGCTTCGCAGGATGCCGCGCAGCAGGCCGTCACGTCCGCCGCGAAGGATGCGAACTATGCGAACGCCGCGTACGGCGCGGCCAACGACAGCCTGGCGCTCACGAACGCGCAGCAGCGCTACGATTCGGCCAGCGGCAAGGAAGGACCGACGGTGGTCGTCCCGAACGAAGTGTCGGACGCGAAGACCGCGCTCGCCCGCGCGCAGACGGCGGCGAACACGAGCGGCGGCTATCTGCAGATGCTGTCCGCGCAGCGGCAGGTCGACACGCTGCAGGCCGACTATACGAAGAAGCAGGACGCATCCAGCGCGTGGCACAAGGCCAATCCGCACGCGATGATCAAGGATCCGCAGGTCGATCTGGACCTCGGCGATGCGTATGCGAAGCTCGATCAGGCGAAGCAGCAGGCGAGCATCGCGCACGACGGCTTCGTCGTCGCGTACGGCGCGACGCTCGCGCAGCAGTACGACGATCAGGCCTCGCGGATCAAGGCGCAGGTGAACGCGCAATCGATCTTCACGAAACCGGGGCTTCAGCCGCCGCTGCTGACGCCGTCGCTGTCGACCGCGAACGGCCTGCCGAGCCTGCCCGCATCGTCGTTGTCGACGGCGACGTCGGCCGCTCCCACCGGCACGCCGACGCTGCCGAGCGCGTCGCCGCTGGCCTCGCCGACGTTGCCCGGGTCCAATGGCGCATCGTCGCTGCCCGCGTCGCCGCTGCTCGACAGCCCGTTCCTGCTGCCGCAGTCGTCGGGGCCGTCCGCCGCGCAGGCCGGCCCGACGATGCTCGACGTGAAGCGCATGCAGACCGTCGCGGGCGCGATCCGCGCGGCCGACAGCCGGATGTCGGATTCGGTCAACGAGCGCGCGACCCAGCTCGCGCTGTCGCAGGCGCGCATCAAGCAGACGCAGGCGAAGAGTACGCTCGAATCGGTGCAGAAGAAGTACGACGACTGGGCCGCCGCGAATCCGCCGCCGATGCGCTTTCGCACCGTCGCGGGCGACGACCTGATCCCGGCGCCGTCGGCGCCGCGTCCGAACCTGTATCAGGACGAGCTCGACAAGGCGAAGGCGGCCGTCACGCAGGCCGACAACGCGGTGCAGCGCCTGCAGCTGCTGAGCGAGACGTCGCACCAGCAGGTGCTGATGGACAGGTTCGACGCCGGCCTCGACGAACGGCTGCGCTATGCGGCGCCCGGTTCGGACGCCGAGAACGACTACAAGAAGGCGCTGCACGATTTCTACGAAGCGCATCGCGGCGAGTTGTCGAACTCGCTGCTCGACGCGGCCAGCGCGAGCACGAACAACGGCGGCACGATCGCGTTCGGCAAGCTGACCGACAACGAGCAGCGCAACCTGATCGGCGTCGCGCTCGGCATGCAGCCGGACGTCCAGAACGGCGCGGCGTCGGGCGATGGTTCGGATCCCGTATCGCCGACGAAGGACGACGTCGCGCGCTACACCGACAAGGACAAGCTGAAGACGATCAACAGCGTGCGCGACAAGCTGCTGTCGATCGGCGGGGGCGCGACGACGCAGGTCAGCGTGTTGCCGATGGTCTACGCCGCCAAGGATGCCGGCATGACCACCAGCGCGCTGTTCAAGGTCAGCGGCAAGGACGGCACGCAGTACGTCGACGAGACGGCGAGCAACTACGACGACATCAACGATTACATCGACAACAACGAGCTGTCGACGGACGGCACGGTCGACATCGCGACCGGCCACAACGCGGACGGCACGCTGCAGCTCGTGTCGAAGGCCGCGCATCACGAAAGCGGCTTCGACAGTTTTCTGAACACGCTGACGAGCACGGGCCTGAACATCGGCATGATGGTCGGCGGGATGGCGCTCGAAGGTCTCGGCACGCTGCTCGACGGCACCGGCATCGGCGCGATCGTCGGCGTGCCGCTGAACATCCTCGGTGCGGGGATGATGTACACGGCGATCGGCGCGACGATGACGAGCGCCGGCCTCGATCTGGCCAATCGCGCCGACCACGGGCGCAGTCTCAATCCGTTTACCGACCCGGGCGCGCGGGCCGACTTCATCAACCTCGTGCCGATGGGCGCGGCGGGCGCCGCGAAGCTGGCCGGCAGCAAGCTGTTCACGCGCGCGGTCACGGCGCTCACGCGCACGCCGAAGGTCGCGTCGGTGCTCGCCACCGGCGCGCGGACCACCGCGGTCGTGACGGGCGTGGGCGGCGCGGTCGAGGCGTTCGGCGAAGCGGGCTACGACTATTTCGTCACCGGCGACAAGAAGGCCGCCGGCGAGCAGCTCAAGTCCGGGATCACCAACGTCGCGTTGATGGCCGCGGGCGGCCTCAAGGAACGCGCGGTGACGTCGGTGCGCGCGCGCACCGGCCAGCCGGTGCCGATCCGCGGGACAGACGGCAAGACCGTCACCGTCGACAGCCAGACGATCGGCCGGATTCTCAACAGCGGCGACGCGTCGTCGCTCGCGGCCGGCCGCACGCGCGTGACGCTCGACGGCGAAGCCGTCAAGGTGTCGCCGGACGGCACGCTGCGCGTGGGCGACAAGGTGCTGACCTACGACAACACGCCGATTCGCGTGCTCGACCGCGCATCCGGGAAGCGCCTGCCGCCGGGCAAATCGGTGGTGCTCGGCGAGGACGGCACGCTGTCCGTCGTATCGGTGTCGCCGAAGGCATGGACCAATGGCACGCGCGTCGACGACGTGACCGGCACCGGCGAGCGCATGTCGTTCGGCCCCGAGGGCGAGATGAGCGTAACGCCGAAGATCGTCGCGAAGACGCCGCTCGACGTGCTGCAACACGTGCTCGACCAGGCCAGCGACGCCTATCGGCAGACGGTCGCCGGCGCGCAGGCGCCGCGCCGCCTCGCGCAGACGGCGGCCGAAGGCGAAGCCGCGAGCGCGTCCGCCGACGCGCGCAGGACGCGCCGCACCAGCGAGGAACACGCCCGCGTGCAGCAGCAGCGCGACGAAACCGATGCCGAACGCAGCACGACCGCGAGCACCAACCGGCGTAGCGCCGACACGCAATCGATGCGCTGGCGACCCGTCGCGGCCGACGAGCCGGCCGGCCCGGGCACGCGCGCGAAGCCGGACGGCGCGCCGCCGCGCGTCAACGCGAAGGTCGTCGACCTGACGGACGACGCGCCCGTCACGCGCGCGGCGACGTCCGATCCGGCCGGCATCGCCGTGCCGCGCGGGCCGAGCGCCGAGCCGATGGAAGTCGGCGATCGCACGGTCTACGTGGTGCGCAGCGGCGCGACACCCGACGCGCCGGGCGCGCGGCCGTCGTCGCCGCGCCCGCAGGATCTCGAGGAACCGGTGATCGTCGTCGCCGGCGAACACGACGCGGCGCTCGCGCCCGAGCTCGCGAACCGCTGGCAGAAGCCCGTCTATGCGGCCGCGCCCGACGCATTCGGTGCGGACGGCCAGCTGCGCGCGGGCGCGCGCGTGCTGCGCTTCGATCCGGCGCCGGAGGCGGCCGCGGCCCATGAAGCCGGCCTGCCGGCCGGCATCGCGCCCGACGAAGCGCCGCCGGCTGCGCCCCGCACGGCTGCCGACGACACGGTGATCGTGCTGGCCGGCAAGCGCGGCCCGAACGAACCGGCGATGCCGCGCACGGCTGCGCCGCCCGAGCCGGTCAACGCGCTCGATGGCGTGTTCAGCGCGCCGAACCGCGTGCTCGTGCTCGTCAAGCCGGAACGCCCCGGCACGCCCGAGCGGATGGCGGAACGCGAAACGGCCGCAGCCGACCGCGGCACACGCGCGCCCGACGACGCAAACGGGCAGGCCGCCCGTGCGCCGACGGGCGGCGAACGTCGCACCGCGGCGAACGACGACATCGGCCTCGCCGCCGCCCACCCGGAAACGACCGAGACCGCCCCGCCCGACCCCGGCGCCTCGAAGCCGGGCTGGGTCACGCGGATGCAGATGCGCTTCGGCGGCGCGGCGCTGCCCGAAGCCGCGCAGGCGCTCGCGATGCAATCGGGCACGCTCGCGACGCAACTGCGCATGCTGCAGGACGCCGGCTGGCGCGTGACGCTCGGCAAGCGCGGCGGCGGCAGCCGCATCGACCCGCGCAAGCGCCGCGTGACGATCGACGGCGCGCTCCAGCATCCAGGCAGCATCACGTATACGCTCGCGCACGAAGCGCGCCACGCGGTCGAGGCGATGGCCGGCGTGCTGAACCTCGACTACGGCAACCGCAGCCGCTTCACGCGCAAGGCGCTCGAAGCCGAGGCACGCGCGCAGATCAACGCGTTCGAGGCGCGCTACGAAATCGAGCTCGCGGGCGGCGGCGACATTGCCGCGCACGTGCGCCTGCCGGACGCGATCGAGCGCGAAGGCGCCGCATGGCGCGCGCCGTCGCACGACTATGCGGGCACGGTCGGACGCCTCGTCGACGCATTCGCCGATGCGCCCGTGTCGGGCCGCGACGGCGAGACCTACCGCGATTTCTACGACGACGTATGGTCGCGCCAGAAGCGCCGCGGCGGCATCCCGCGCCGGATGCCCGCGCCGCAGACGCACGAGACCGGCGGCGCGCCGCACGGCGTGCGCAGCTTCGACGAACGCGTGGCATGGAGCCGCGCGCATGCCGAATATGCGTCGCCGTTCGGCGACGGGCCCGTGCCTTCGGCGGCCGACCTGCAGGCGGCGCGCAGCCGCCACTTCACGATGCTGCAGGACGAAGGCGTGCTGATGCTGCACGCCGACACGTTGCCGAACGGCACGCTGCTCGCGGGCGGGCGGCCGGCCGGCGTGCATGAATACGCGCTCGACCAGGCGCCGTCGTTCCTGGTCAAGGATGGCTATTCGATCGTGCTGTCCGCGAAGCACGGCGGCGAGGCGGCTGCCGCCGGGCTCGCGAATCTGTGGCAGCGGCCGGTGTATGCGCCGCCCCCGCACGCGGTCGGCGAACGCGCGGCGCTGCTCGACACCGGCGTGTTCCGCCGCTACGACCCGGCGCCCGCGGCACCGCACGATCTCGGGGAACTGGCGGCCGATGCCGAAGGCGTGCACCTCGAAAGCAATCCGGCGGTGCGGATCGACGCCGAGCGCCACGTCGGCGAGCTGCTCGGCTCGGGCGCCGAAAAAACCGTGTTCGCGCTCGGCCACGATGCCGCGCTCGCGGTTTACGACAACGGCCCGCATACGTCGGAAGCCCGCCAGATCGAGGCCGCGATCGACGAGAGCATCGCACTCGACGATCTCGCCTCGTACGGGCTGAAGACCGTGACGATGGACGGTCCGTTCTCCGCGCTGAACCGCGTCGCCGTGCTGTACCGGCCGCTCGGCGTGTTCCACAGCTTCGGCTTCGAGACGGGTGCGCTGCCGCGCGTGGTGTCGCGCGCGGCGCTCGAGCACATCCGGCAGATTCGCGAAGTCGTCGAACGCACGGGCATCGGCTTCGACCTGCAAGGCCTCTTCACGCGCGGCGGCGATTTCCTGCTGAGCGACCCCGGTGCGATCGGCATGGGCGCGGGCGAGCATTTCACCACGCTGCAGCGGCTCGCGGTGATCGAGCGCGCGCTGACGCAAGGCCTCGAGCGCGGCAACGTCGAACTCGCGCATCCGCGGCTCGCCGAAACGCCGCCGCCCGATGCGTTCGTGCAGAAGCCGTCGGTCATCACGCGCGTGCGGATGCGCTTCGGCGGCGCCCCGCTGCCGAAGGAAGCGTACCGGCTGATCGACGCATCGAGCCTGCTGTCGCAACAGCTTCGGCTCGGCGCCGACGCAGGCTGGAAAGTCGTGCGCGGCAAGCCCGGCGGCGGCAGCAAGATCGACACGCGACGGCGGCGCGTCACGATCGACGGCGGTCTGCAGTCGACCGGATCGATGGTCTACGTGCTCGCGCACGAAGCCCGCCATGCGCTCGAGGCCGCGACCGGCACGCTCGGGCTCGACTACGGCTCGACGCAGCGCTACGTGCGCAGTGCGCTGCTCGCCGAGGCGCGCGCGCAGGTCAATGCCTTCGCGGTGCGCGACGAGATCCGCGCGAACCTCGGCATCGACATCGGCCGCCACGTCGCGCTGCCCGACGCGATCGCCAACGAATACGGCCGCGCGCGGGCCGGCGATGCCGCCTCGCTCGCGCGCCTCGCCGACGCGTTCGAGCACAGCCCGACGTCGCTCGACGGCGGCGTCACCTACGGCGAGCTGTATCGGCGCCACGCACAGGCCGCGCAGCGCACCGGCGTCACGATGCCGGCGCCGCGCGAGACGGCCGCGACGCTCGCCGAAGAAACGGCATGGGCGCGCGCCCGTCCGGTAAAGGCATCGCCGTTCGACGGCAAGCCGGTCGCCGGCGTCGACGCGCTGACGCTGGACCGCTCGGGCCCGCTGTCCTACGACCGCGACGGCCGCATCGTGATCGTGCACGGCGTCACCGATGCGCAAGGCCGTCTCGTCGATCCGGACGGCCGGCCGTACACGCCGGTCGAGGTCACGCTCGCGCACCGCTCGGTGCTCGGCCTGCCCGGCTCGTCGGTGATTCTGTCGGCACGCAACGGCCGCGACGCCGCCGCCTGGCTCGCGAACGTCTGGCAGCGCCCCATCTACGCACCGCCGACGATCGCGGTCGGGCTCGGCGCCGAGGCGCGGCTCAGCCATACCAACGCGTGGCTGCGCTACGATCCGGCGCCGCACCAGCGCCCGGACCTGGGCGCGCTCGACGTCGACGGCAACGGCGTCCACGTGAGCGGCGACCCGGCCGCACGCGTGCCGGTCGAGCGCTTCACCGGCGCGGCAACCGGCGCCGGCATCGAGAAAACCGTGTTCGAACTGGGCCGCCGCAATGCGATCGGTCTCTACGAGGGCACGGACAATCGCGCGATTCTCGGCCACATCGAATCGATCCGGCTCGAACAGGAAGGCCTCGCGGCGCTGCGCGCGCACGGGCTGCGCACGCTCACGGTCGGCGGCCCGTTCGCGGCATTCGATCGCGTGGCCGTGATGTACGCGCCGTTCGCATCGCTGAGCAGTCACGACGTGATGGCCGGCATGCTGCCGTCGCGCGTCACCCGCGACGCCTTCGCGCAGCTCGACCGCGCGCGCGACATCACCGCGCGGCACCGTCTGTACTACGACTTCGAAGGCGTGTTCGACGCGCGCGGCGACTTCTACCTGAGCGACCCGTCGACGGTCATGACCGATGCGCCGAAGCTGAACGTGGAAGGCATCGTCCGCGAGATCGGCACGCTGCGCGTGATGCTCGAGGACGGCATCGCGCGCGGCGCGATCGAGCTCGCGCATCCCGGCATCACCGAACACTTGCCACCCGACGCGTTCGTGCAGAAGCCGTCCGTCATCACGCGCATCCGGATGCGGTTCGGCGGCGCGCCGCTACCCAAGGCCGCCCATGCGCTGGTCGACCGCTCGAGCCTGTTGCGCCAGCAGGTCGCGCTGGCCGGCGAGGCCGGCTGGAAAATCGTGGTGGGCCGGCCCGGGCGCGGCAGCCGGGTCGATACCGCGAAGCAGCGGATCGTGCTCGACGGGCAGTTCCACGGCGCCGGCACGCTCGTCTACACGCTCGCGCACGAAGCGCAGCATGCGGTCGAGACGATCACGCGCCGCCTCGCGCTCGACCGCTCGTCGCCGGAGGCGCTGACCGACAGCGCGTTGATGGCCGAAGCGCGTGCGCAGGCGAACGCGTTCGCGGTGCGCCGCGAAATCCTCGACGACGGCGGCATCGACATCGCCAGGGACGCCCGCCTGCCCGATGCGATCGCACGCGAAGCCGACCACGTGATGCCCGGCGACGAAGCCGGGCTGCGCCGGCTCGCGGCCGCCTTCGGCGACGTCGCGCCGTCCGTGCCGGGCCACACGACCTATCGCGCGTACTACGCGAGCCAGGCCGACGCGATGCACGCGCTCGGCGTGCCACGCGAGATGCCGGCGCCCGCGCCGCAGCCGGCGTCGAATGCGCCGGTGCCCGCGGCGACGGCGGACGCCGCGCGCCGCCAGCATGCGCTCGATCACCTCGCCTCGCACGGCAAGCGCGACCTGATCCGCATCGACGGTTCGCAACTCGCGTCGCTCGAGCAGATGAAGGATGCGTTCGGCAAGAATGCGCACGTGCTGATCGCCGAGCATGAAGCGCGGCCGGACGCGTCGATCGACGCACGCCATGCGCAGCCGAAGTTCGTTGCGAGCATGCGCACCGACGAGAACGGTACGTTCGTCGACAAGACGTCCGCCGATCCGGCCGTGCCGATCCCGGACGCGGTCTATCGCGCGCTGAAGGACAACGGCGGCGCGGAACGGGTGAATGTCGATTTCTACGTGTCGCCCGTGTCGCTCGCGGAATTGCGCGAGTACGGCGGCGCCGCGCGGATCACCGCGCGCAGCGACGGCCGCACCTGGGAAGCCGAACAGGCGGCCGCGACGCCCGACGCGGACGTCGTCACGACGCTGAACTCGCTTGCCGACGCGCCGCGCTTTCGCCGGCCGAAGCAGGCGGCGAAAGCGGCCGGCGACGGCGCGACGCTTTACGCGATCGACAAGGAAACCGGCAAGGTGCTCGGCTACGCGACGCGCAACGCCGCGCACGACTGGACTTATCACGAGTCGACCTCGCTCGGCGACGCGACGATCGCGCCGCGCGATCTCGGCGCCGCGTTCCGCCGACGCGCGCGCAACCTGTCCGGCGGCCGTCGCGGCGTGCGCTTCGTCGTGACGGACGTCACGCACGACACGGTCGAGCGCTACGGCGGCTTCGCGCCGGCGGAAATGCGCAAGGCGCTCGGCGACGAGAAGCCGCCGATGCAGAAACTCGGCACGCGCGTGCAGCGCGGCCTCGCGAAAACCGACCCCGGCGTGCGCCGCAAGATCGCCGAGATCGAAGGCGCCGACAGTCCGTTCCTGCCGCCGAAGCTCGTCCCGGACAGCGAGCAGCTCGCGATCGACTTCAGCGGCGCGAACACGCTGCACCTGATGCGCGCGCTGGAGCTGAAGGCGCTGCGCGGCGATCACTACGTGTACGTGTACGAAACCGATCATCCGGTTGCCGAATCGCTGCATACGCGCCGCGGCATCATCGCGATTCACGACGGCAACGCGCTCTGGTACGACAACGCCGAACAATTGCGCGACCACCCGGACGCGGGCCGCCCGCTCGACGAGATGCCGCTCGGGCGCGGCCCGTTCGGCGCGAACCAGCACTTCCTGCTGTCGACACTCGCGCCCGAGGCGTTCGATCCGCGCGCGACCGCCACGCAGAAAGCCGCGCTCGCGCAACGACTCACGCAGCTGCTCGACGAGAAGTCGTATTTTGATGCGCTGCCGCAGAAGTTCGACCTCGCGACGCGCTGGATCCGCACGCAGATCGCCGGCCAGATCGATCGCGTAAAAGCCGCCCAGGCCGACCTCGCCGCGGCCCAGCAAGCCGCGCAGCCGGCGGGCGGCGGCCCCACGGGCCCCGCCGGTCGGGTGCGCAATGCGCTGCGCGGCAAGCGCGGCCGGCGCAACCGCCGCGCCGCGAATGCGGCAAACGCATCGAACGCGCCGGCCGCGCCGAAGCCGCCGAAAACGCCGGCGGCCAAGCCGCTGACGCTGCGGCCATACCAGCCGAGCCTGGGTTCGAGCACGGTCGCGGAATGGGTGATGCGTTACGGCGCCGCCAAGGTGGCCGACTGGTTCCCGACGATCGACCGCGTGAAGGCGGTCACCGCACGCAAGCACCAGCCCGATGCCGGCGGCCTCGCCCTGACCGACGAACCGCAGACGATCCTGGCCGACGCACCGATGCTGAAGGCGCTCGGCATCCCCATCGGTCTCGCGCGCGAGGTGTCGAGCATGCCGTCGCGCGGGCCGGTCGCCGATCCCGGCGGCGATCACAACCGCTTCGTGAAGTGGATGCAGGCGTACGCCACGCGCCACAGCGCGGCACGCATGATCGACAAGCGCGCGATCCAGGCGTTCGTGCGCGCGCCGGCCGAGATCCAGGACCGCGTCGCGCCGATGGCGCGTGCGTTCAACCTGCGCGACGATCCCGCGCTCGCAGTGCGCTACGTCGAGCAATATGGCGGCGCGATGCCGGTCGTGTCGATTCCGGTCGATCCGCACACGCTCGCGGCCGCGCGCGGCGGCAAGCACGATCCGGCGTTCATCCGGCGCGCCCGCCAGTTCGGGTCCCCGATCGGCGCGCGCTACAACGAGGCCGACGCGACGATCACGCGCGAGGCGCCGGACGGCACCACGCGCACGCTCGAGCTCGACGACATCGCGCATCTGCACAAATGGCTCACCGCGGCGTCGCGCCACGGCTTCCAGCTTCGCCTCGAAGCGGCGTCGGGCCGCCCGCTCGTCTCCGCGGACGACCGCCGCACGATCGCCGGCACCAACGACAGCTATGCCGAATACACGCGGCTGATGACGTCGTTCGAGACGTGGTCGCACGATCACGCCGGCGAGCCCGCGCCGAACGTGATGCTGAGCTTTCACGGGTGGGACGCCGTGCTCGAGCCGGTGCCGGGCGCCGGCCACGTCGAGCTGCTCGATGCGCTGCTCGACCGCAAGGCGATCGACTGGCTGCACGTCGGGCTGTCGTACGGCACGCACGGCGCCGACTTCATCGCGAACCAGGACCTGACGCGGGCGCTGGCGGAACGGATCGTCGACTATTACCAGACCGACCGTCACGGCAAGTTCGCGCGGCTGCACGGCGCCGATGCGCTCACGCGCGTCTTCGAACCGGTGAGCCCCGAGGCGTTCGCGAACCAGCAGCAGGTGCTGTTCGCGGAGATCGCGCGCATCGGCAAGTCGAAAGGGCTGTCCGACGACGCGCTCGCGACGCTGCGCGGCGAACTGTACGAACGCAACACGACCGCGCTCGTCAACCAGGCGCGCAAGGCGACGATCGAGCATGCGATGACGCAGTGGGCGTCGGCCGATCATCCGCCCGCCACGCGCACCGAAAAACTCGCCCGCCGCTTCGGCGAACGCTGGCTCGCGGAAGCCGGCGGCCGCGCGCCGGCACGCGGCACCGTCGTGTCGACCGCCGATCCCGCCGGGCCGCTGCCCGACAGTCGCGCGTACTGGCAGTCGGTCGTCGAGCGCGAAGCGCTGAAGAACGATCCGTCGAAGCCGATCAGCGTCGGCCGGCAGATCGCGGCGAACCCGAAACAGGCCAAGATGATCGAGGAACTGCAGGCGCTCGCGCAGATCAACGCGCTGCGCGTGCATCGGCCGTCGTTCCGCAAGGCGGAGCTGTGGAAGTCGATCGGCTTCAGCTCGCTCGTCACCGGTGCGGGCGCGCTCGTGATCGCCGATACGCTCGGCGCGACGCACGTGCTGCGGCAGGACATGCTGGGCAGCGCGACGTCGTCGTTCCTGTTGGGCTCGCGTCTTGGTCGCGTGTTCCAGGTCATGCACCAGGGTGCGGTGCGCAGCCTGCAGGCCGGTGATCCGAAGGCCGCGCAGGCGGTGCTCACGCGGCTCGAAGTGACGCTGTCGCGGCAGCTGCGGTCGGGCGCGCACGATTACGGCCAGAACCGCCGCGCGCAGCTCGAGCAGATCTCGAACGAAGCGCGGACGCTGGCCGCGCAGTATGTCGAGCTGAACCGTGTCGGGCTGATGAGTTTCGACGACGCGACCACCCACATCAAGGCGCTCGCCGCGGACGTGCTCGCGCAGATGCAGGGCACGGTCGGCGGCACGTCGCTGCAGCAGCTCCATACCGGCAACCCGCGTCACCTGTTCGGGATCGCGGGCCGCGCGGGCGCCGCGATCACGTCGACCGCGACGCTCGCGGTCGGCATCAGCGGCGTGGTGCACGCACACGGGGCGTTCGATCTCGCCTACGGCTCGGCCGCCATCGCGAGCGGTGCGTTCGGCGCCACGTATGCGGGCCTCGTCTACACGATCGGCGCGCACCGCGTGAATGCCGACAAGCGCAGCCGCATCGTGCGCTTCACCGATTCGGCGAGCGACTTCATGGCCGTCGCGTATGGCGGCCTCGGCACCGGCGTGCAGTGGAGCGGCGGCCATTACGACCTCGCGATCGCGACCGGCGTGTCCACCGCGCTGCTGCTCGGCGGGCGTCTGAACACGCATTTCCCGAACGCGACGCCGCTGATCAAGAAGATCCCGACGGCCGTCGTGCTGATTCCCGTCGGCGCGTTCGCGTACAAGCTGATCGAAGGTCTGTTGACGACGTTCTTCGGCTCGGGGTCCGGTTCGTCGAATCAGTCGAATTCGAATTCGTCGCAATCGAATCTCGCGCCCGGTGCGTCGCCGAGCGCGTCGGCAAGCGCTTCGGCGAGCCCTTCGGCAAGCGCCGCGCCAAGCGCTTCGGCGAGTGCATCGCCCAGTGCGTCGCCTGCCGCGCCGGCTTCTCCGTCGCCCAGCGCCACGCCGTCGACCGCGCAACCGTCCGCGTCGACGCAGCCCTACATCGTCGTCGCCGGCGATTCGCTGTGGATCATCGCCGACCAGCATCGCCAGTCGCTGCTCGACGCCGCGCACGTATCGCGCGCCGATCAGCAGGCGATGACGCGCGGCGAGCAGGATACGCGCGCGTTCAACGAGATCCTGCAGCTTAATCCGTCGGTGTCACGCGATCCGAACCGCCTGTCGGTCGGCACGCCGCTGATCGTGGGCTGATCCCGGCGCGCGGCGCGCGTGGCGCCGCGCGCACCGGTCGCGCACGGCACGCCGCATCATGCCGCCCGCTGATGTTCCAGCCACGCCTGGAACATCAGCACCGTCCACAGCTGGTGCTGCCAGTTCATCCGGCCCGTCTGGTGCTGGCGCCACAGCCGCTCCACCGCCGCCGCATCGAAGAAGCCTTCCTCGCGCAGGCGCGACGGCCGCAGCAGCGCGTCGGCCCAGTCGCGCAGCGCGCCGCGCAGCCAGTGGTCGACGGGCGCGCAGAAGCCCTGCTTCGGCCGGTCGATCAGCGCGGACGGCACATACCGGTCGAGCAGCCGGCGCAGCAGCGCCTTCGACTGCCCTTCCGGCAAGCGCACCGACGCCGGCACGCGCCACGCGAATTCGACGACGTGATGATCGAGGAACGGCATGCGCGTTTCGAGGCTCACGGCCATCGCCGCGCGATCGACCTTCGCGAGGATGTCGGTCGGCAGGTACGTGAGCGTGTCGATCGCCATCGCCTGCTCGGCGAAGCTCAGGTGCGCGGGCCACGCGGACACCGTGTCGAGCGGCGTCGGCGGCTCCTGCCCCGCCAGCGCGATGCGCTCCGGATGATGCACGGACGACATCAGCAGCCGGTACAGCCCGATGCGGCTCTCGGCGGTCATCACATGGCCGAGCTTGTGCAGGCGATCGCCGATGCGCGACGACGATTCGCGCGCTTCCACGCCGCCGCCGAACGCACCCTGCGCGACGGCCGCGAGCTGGTCCGCGTGATCGGGCCGCAACGCATGCAGCGCGGCGGCGATCCGCGCGCGCACCGCGGCCGGCACGCGATGCAGCTTGCGCCACAGGCGCGGCGTCAGGAAATAGCGCGTATAGCCGCCGAACAGTTCGTCGCCGCCGTCGCCGGACAGGCTCACCTTCACGTGCCGGCGCGTCAGTTCGGAGACGAGAAAGGTCGGGATCTGCGACGCATCGGAAAACGGCTCGTCGTAGATCGACGGCAGCTTCGGCACGACGCCGAGCGCATGGTCGGCCGTCACGTAAAGCTCGGTATGGCGCGTGCCGAGATGGCGCGCGACCGCCTTCGCGTAACCGGCTTCGTCGTAGCCGGCCTCGTGAAAGCCGATCGTAAACGTGTCGACCGGCGACGCCGATTGCGCCTGCATCAGCGCGACGATCGCCGACGAATCGATGCCGCCCGACAGGAATGCGCCGAGCGGCACGTCGGCTTCCATCTGCCGCGCGACGGCCTGGCGCAGGATCGTGTCCAGCTGATCGACGGCTTCGCCGGCGCTGCCCTCGAACGGCTGCGCGCGGCCCGCCTCGATCGCCTGCTCGAGCGTCCAGTACGCCCGCACGCGCGGCGTGTCGCGCGCATGTTCGAACTGGATATACGTGCCGGGCGGCAGCTTGCGGATGCCGCGATAGATCGTGTAAGGCGCCGGCACGCTCGACTGGCGCAGGTACAGGCACAGCGCGTCGCGGTCGATCGTGCCGTCGAAGCCCGGATAGCCGCGCAGCGCCTTCAGCTCGGACGCGAACACGAGCGCGTCGCCGATCCGGCCGTAGTAGAGCGGCTTCTCGCCGATCCGGTCGCGCGCGAGCGTCAGCACCCGCGACGCGCGATTCCACAGCGCGAACGCGAACATGCCGGTCGCGCGGCGCAACGTGGCCTCGACGCCCCACGCGACGATCGCCGCGATCAAAACCTCGCTGTCGGAGTGGCCGCGCCACGCCGGTGCGCGCCCCGTGCGCTCGAGCTCCGCGCGCAGTTCGCGATGGTTGTAGATTTCGCCGTTGAAGACGAGGACGTAGCGGCCGCACGCGGAAGCCATCGGCTGTCGGCCGTGCACCGACAGGTCGACGATCGCGAGCCGCCGGTGGCCGAGCGCGATGCCGGCATCCGGGTCGACCCAGATGCCCTGCCCGTCCGGCCCGCGATGCGCGAGGCTCGCCGTCATTCGCGCGAGTGTGCCGCGCGCTGTCTCCTCATCGAAGGCGACGCTATTCAGAAAGCCGTCGATTCCGCACATTGATTTGTCTGCCCCTGTTGACCTGTTCCGTCACGCACCGCGCACCTCGCGGCCCGCCGTCGGGCATGACGGTCGAGCCATATTACGAAGAAATAAATCAGCAATAATTCACCAGTGAATGCGCGCACCGTCCGGAAAAAAATGGACGTCAAGTTGCGCGTGCAGATGGCCGCATGACGGGGCCATATCGAATCCGGCGGGCCGGCAAGGCAGGGGAAAAAAGGGGCACATGCCGTCATGACGCCACCGCATCACGCCGCGTCACACGGCGCCGGTCGCCCATTTCAGCAACTGCGCGACCTCGCGGAAGTGCTGCGGCTGGATCGTGCCGTTCTCGGGCGTCGTCTCGTACAGCGCCTGCGCGAGCCCGACGTTCGCGAGCGTCGGGCGCAGCGCGTCGCGGGCCAGCCGCACGATCCGCTCGGCCGCGTCGCCCTCGCCGCGCGCGAGCACCCACGGCAGCGAGCCCATCCCGCCGTAATAGAGCGCGACCGCGACGCGCGGCGAATGGACGACCACCGACGCATAGCCGACCCGGTCGGGCAGCGACGCGAACTGCACTTCGCGCGCGAGCTGGCGGCGCTTCGCCTCGATGTGCGGATCGCCTTCGTCCTCCTTGTGCTCGCGCCGCACTTCGTCGATCGACATTTTCATCTTCTGGTTGAATTCGTGCCGCTGGTGCACGATGTCGATCAGCGCCATCACGATGTAGATCAGCGCGGCCCAGCCGAACAGCAGCATCAGCAGCTTCACGATCAGCGCGAGGATCGAGACCGGCCGCGTGAAGCCCGACTGCACGGACGGATCGAGCGACTCGACGATCAGCCAGCCGAGCGTCGCGACGAGCAGCGCCGTCTTCAGCAGCATCTTCGCGAGGTTGACGAGGTTGCGCAGCGACCACAGGTTCTTCATCCCCTCGGCCGGGTTGAGCCGCGACAACTGCGGCACGAGGCGGCTCCACGCCATCACGCCGCCCACCTGCACGAAGCCCGCGAGCAGCCCCGCCAGCAGCCCGGCCGCGACGATCTGCGCGGACTGCGTCGCCCAGTCGCGCGCGGCGCCGTCGATCAGCACCGCGAGCCGCGCGGACGGATCGGCCGCGCCGACCGCGTCGAACACGAGCCGGAACAGCGCCTGCAATCGCGCGAACAGCGAACCGATGCCCACCGCGAGCGCCACGCACACGCCGACGAAGAACGCCGACGACACCGTTTCCGCGCTCTTCGGTACGTCGCCCTTCTCGCGCGCCTCGCGCAGGCGCTTCGCGGTCGGCTTCTGGTCCTTTTCGGCCATGTCGGCTCCGGCGCGCTCAGCCGCCGCCGTGCGCGGCGAACAGCGCGCGCAGCAGCGCCATCAGCCCGCTGTCGGGGCTCAGCAGCGAATGCAGCGACGCGTACACCACCGGCAGGAACAGGACCATCATCAGCAGCGCGAGCGCGCTCTTCAGCGGCTGCGAGAACACGAAGATGTTGAGCTGCGGCACCGCGCGCCCGACCAGGCCGATGCCGAGTTCGACGAGCACCAGCACGATCGTCACCGGCGCGGCGAGCTTCACCATCCATTCGAAGATCGTGTCGGTCTGCCGCACGATGAAGGTTTGCAGCATCGACGAGAAATCGGGGCCGAGCGAGCCGATCGGCCACCATGCGTACGACTGCGCGAACAGTTGCACGAGCACCTGCAACCCGCCCGCCGTGACGAACAGCGCGATCGCGACGAAATTCAGGAATCCGGAAGTCGGGCCGCCCTCGTGCCCGCCCATCGGATCGAAGAACGCGGCGCTGCCGCTGCCGGTCTGGAAGTCGATCAGGTAGCCGACGCCCTGGATCGCGAACAGCACCGCGCTGAACGCGCCCGCGAGCAGCATGCCGACCACCGCCTCCTTCGCGACGAGCAGGCACCACATCAGGAACGGCAGCGCGGCCACCTGCGCGGCATCGATCGTCGGCGCGACGAACGCGGCGATCACGACCGCGATCCCGTTGCGCACGAGGCCCGTGATGATCTGCTCGTTGAACACCGGCACGACGAACATGATCGGCAGCAGGCGCGGCATCACGTAGAGCAGCGGCCGCAGCATGCCGGCGACGTCGTTGAAGCCCGCGGCCTGGTCTAGCATCGGCGCTCCGCGGCGGCGCTCGGGGCGGGATCGTCAGGCGAGGCGAACGGGTCGGTTTCAGCCGTGATGTCGGCACCGGTTTCCGCTTCGGTCATCGCCGCATCGAACGCGGCCGCGGCCTCCGGCGGCGTGGACGCATGACCGGCCGCGTCGCCCGCGCCGGCCACCCAGGTGCCGCCCGTCGCGAAGCGCCGCACCGCGTAGCCGTCCGCGACTTCGTCGGCGTCGCGCTCGATCCGCGCGGCGCGCGCGTGCAGCGCCTTCTCGCCAGCCTTCTCCAGCTTGTCCTCGGCGGCCTTCGCCTTGCGTGCGGCGCGCTGCAGGTCGGCGAGCGTCGCCTCGTGGCCGCGATGCACGTGCGCGGCCTCGCTCACCGACGCGTTCGCGGTGCCGATATGCCGGTCGAACGTGCGCGTATCGGCCGCCGCGTCCTGCAATGCACGCGCTTCGCGCACGTCGTCGGCGAGCCGCGTCTGGATCGCCGCCTTCGCGGCGACCTGCTGCGCGAGCTGCGCCTGCGCGGCCGCCAGCGCGCGCCGGCTCTGCGCGGCGATACCCTGCTGGCGCGCGGCCGCGACGCGCGCGATCTGGCTGCGCATCTCGCGCACGCGCTTCAGGCGGGCGAGCGTCGCGAGCACGAGACGATCGTCGGCTTCAGACATGATCGTTCGCCAGCTTCGTCAGTTTCGCGAGCAGCACGTCGAAGCGCACGTCCTCGTCCGACGCCTGCGCGCAGAACGCGCCGATCGCATCGCGCGCACGCAACGCGAGATCGCCGAGCCGGTCGCTGCCTTCGCGATACTCGCCGATCTGCACGAGCAGCTCGATTTCCTGGTACTTCGCGATCAGCTCGCGCACGCGCGCGGCCGCATGCTGGTGCGCGCGGCTCGCGACGAGCGGCATCACGCGCGACAGGCTCGCGAGCACGTCGATCGCCGGATAGCGGTTCGCGAGCGCGATCTTGCGCGACAGCACGATATGGCCGTCGAGGATCGAGCGCACTTCCTCGGCGATCGGGTCCGATTCCTCGTCGCCTTCGACGAGCACCGTGTAGAGCGCGGTGATCGATCCGTGCGCGCCCTGCCCCGCGCGCTCGAGCAGGCGCGGCAGCACCGCGAACGTCGACGGCGGAAAGCTGCGCCGCGTCGGCGGCTCGCCGCTCGCCAAGCCGACCTCGCGCTGCGCGCGGGCGAAGCGCGTCAGCGAATCGACCAGCAGCAGCACGCGCTTGCCCGCATCACGGAAGTGCTCGGCGATCGCGGTCGCGACCAGCGCGGATTTCACGCGCTCCATCGCGGGGCGGTCCGACGTCGATACGACGACGATCGAGCGCGCGCGCACCTCCGGCGACAGGCTGTGCTCGATGAATTCGCGCACCTCGCGGCCGCGTTCGCCGACCAGTGCGATCACGTTCACGTCGGCCTGCGCGCCGCGCGCGATCATCCCGAGCAGCGTGCTCTTGCCGACGCCCGACGGCGCGAAGATGCCGACGCGCTGCCCGACGCCGAGCGTCATCAGGCCGTCGATCACGCGCACGCCGGTCGGAAACGGCGTGTCGATCATCTTGCGCGCGAGCGGGTTCGGCGGGTCCTGCTGCGTCGAGACCCACGCGGCGCCCGTCACCGGCCCGCGATCGTCGAGCGGCCGGCCGAGCCCGTCGAGCACGCGGCCGAACAGCCCTTCGCCCACCGGGAACACATGCTCGCGCCCGGACGGCACGACGGTCGTTTCCGGCGACAGCCCGGCCACGTCGCCGAGCGGCGTGAGCAGCGTCGTCTGCCGCGAGAAGCCGACCACCTCCGCAAGCAGCGTCGGCTGGTTCGGCGTGCGCAGCTCGCAGATCTCGCCGAGCCGCGCGCGGATGCCCGTCGCATTCAGGATCTGCCCGACCGCGTGGTTGACGCGGCCCTGCACCGACACCGGCGAAAAGAACGCGAGTCCCGCGTCGAGTTCGCCGACGAGGCGGCCGCGATCGAACGGCGCACCGTCGTCGTCGCCGAACGACGGTGGATCGTCGAGCGGCGCGTTCATCGCGCGGCGCCTTTCAGCGCGTCGCGGCGGATCGCCTGGCGCAACGCGTCGATCTGCAGATCGAGGCTCGCGTCGATGCGCCCGGACGGCGTCTCGACGGTGCACGCATGGCGTTCGAGCTGCGCGTCCTCGACGATGCGGATCTTCTGCCGGTTCGACTGCCCCGCGAACGCGCCGTCGAGCGCGTCGCGCATCTCGTCGGTGCGGCCGGGCGCGATACGCACGATCAGGAACGCCTCGTCGCGCACGAGCGGCGCGATCCGCGCGAGCGCGGCCTCGTACAGCTTCTGCGTGCTCATCTCGCCGACGATCGCGCGCACGGCCTTCACGACGATGTCGGCCATCGCGTCCTTCATCGTCTCCATCGTGCGCGTGGCGGCGAGCGCCTGCGTGTATGCCTGCGCGGCCTGCTCGCGCTGCGCGCGGCGCATGCCTTCGTCGTAGCCGGCCGCCTGGCGCTTGTCGAATTCGCGCTGCGCGTCGGCGACGATGCGCGCGGCCTCTTCATGCGCGGTCGCGATCACCGCGGACGCGTCGAGCAGCGCCGCGTATTCGCGCTCCTTGAGCACCTTGCGCTCCGACAGCAGCTGCAGGTTGTCGCTCGTGATCAGAAAAGCCAGTCCCATGACGCAAGCCTCTCGGGAATCAGAAACAGGAACATCAGTTCGCCGAACTGGTCGCGCTGCGCGCGGTTCAGCCAGTACGGCGCCTCGTCGTCGATCGCCCGATTGAATTTCAGGCGCACGCGCCGCGCAACCGCGTCGCCGGCCACGCCGATGAAATCCGCGAGCAGCCGCCCGCCGCGCGCGCGAATCACGACCGGCAGCGCGGCGGGATCGGCGCGCCACGGTTCGAGCGTTTCCGCGAGCGCGCCGAATTCCGGCGCGCGTTCGAGCGCGAGTTCGAGCGCATCGCCGCCGAGCCGCGCCGCGACTTCCGCGCGGATGCGGCGCCCGGCCAGCGCGTCGCGCAGCCACGCGCGATGCAGCAGCAGCCCCGCATACGCGGCCAGTTGCTCGAGCGCCGCGCCCGGCAGCAGCGCGAGACGCGCGCACGGGTTCGCCACGTCGAAGTCGTGCCGGTCGGCCACGCCGTTCACGTCGAGCAGGTGCCGCGCGAGCAGCTTGCGGCCGGCCGCGCCGAACGCGTCCGGCGAACGGTAGCGCGCGGGCCAGTCGGCCGGCACGCGCGTCACGTGCAGATAGCGATCGGGCCGCAGGTTGAAATCGCAGACGAGCGCATGGAACGCGGCAGCGCGCGCGGCCGGCGGCGGCGCAAGCGGGTGCAGCCACGGCAGCAGCGCCGCCTCGGACGCGGCGGCCGGCGACAGCGCGTGCGGATCGCTCATGCGCCGTCGCGCGCGCCGTCCGGCGTGCGCAGCCCGCCGCCTGCCTGCTGCGCGGCCGTACCGCCGGCGTTCGCGCCGCGCGGCGCGCCGACCAGGCCCGCGAGCCGCGCGCCGAACATCCCGCGTCGCGCGGCCGACAGCGCGATCACCGCGCAGGTCAGCAGGATCAGCGCGAACACGAGCCAGCCGAGCGGCGAGCGCAACCGCAGGATGTCGGACACCGCGCTGCCGATCCCGTCCACGCGCGCCGCGCGCGCGGCGGCCGGCTGCAGGAACAGCGACACGTTGTCGTACTGCAGCCCTTCGATGCTGTGCGCGACGAGATCCTTGACCATCGGCGCCATCGCGCGCAGGTCGACGCCCGGCCGGTAGCGGATGTACACCGCGGCCGACGACGGCTTGATCTTGTCCGCGAGCGGATCGTTTTCCGGAATCACGACCTGCACGCGCGCGACCACCACGCCCTCGATGTCCTGCAGCGTGCGCGACAGATCCTGCGACACGCCGTACAGGTAGCGCACGCGCTCCTCGGCCGGCGTCGACACGAGGCCCTGCTTCTGGAACAGCTCGCCGAGGCTCGCATAGCTCGGCTTCGGCAGCCCGTTCGCGTGCAGCACCGTGAGCGCCGCCTGCATGTCGCCGTCCGCGACGCTCACGAGCCATGCGTTGCGGTCCGACGTGTCGCGCGCGTCGTTGTCCTTCGACGCGCTGATGCCCGCGTCGCCGAGCACCGCGATCAT